>DATCIC010000544.1:0-6387 GCA_036508025.1 Rhodoferax sp.
GCCTCGCTCAAGATGAGCGCCGTGCTGCACCACGATCCCGCCGGCGACTACTACCTCGTCAATGGCCAGAAGACCTGGACCACGCTGGGTCACTACGCCAACAAAATTTTCTGCTTGGTCAGGACCAACCGGGAAGCCCGGCCGCAGGAGGGCATCAGTTTCCTGCTGATCGATATGCGGTCGCCAGGCATCGACATCCGCCCGATCATCACGCTCGACGGTGAGCACGAGGTGAGTGAGGTCTTTTTCACCGACGTGCGCGTGCCAGCCGAAAACCTGGTGGGCCAGCAGGACAAGGGGTGGAACTGCGCCAAATACCTGCTGACCTATGAAAGAACCGGACAGGCCGGCGTCGGCCTGTCCATGGCCGCGCTTGAAAGACTGAAGCGCATCGCTGGCTCGATTGCATGCGATGGTCAAAAACTGCTGAACGAGCCATTATTTGCCTCCCAGGTCGGAAGAATAGAAATTGCGCTGGAGAGCATGAAGACGACCAATCTTCGGATCGTCGCAGCCGTGGCGGGCGGTGGGGTACCAGGCGTGGAAAGTTCGATGCTGAAGATCAAGGGCAGCGAAATTCGCCAGGAAATACTGTCGCTGACACGCAAAGCGCTGGGGCCGCGCGCGCTGGAACTGCAGATGGACAGCATGAATTCATTCGGCCATGAAACGCTAGGGATCCACAACGCGGCCAACGAGTATTTCAACAATCGGAAACTGTCCATCTTCGGCGGTTCGACCGAGATTCAAAAGAACATTATTTCGAAAATTCTGATCGGTCTGTAACGGTCTGCCTAGAAGGTTTTTGCTATGAATTTCAATTACACAGATGACCGGAAAATGCTCGCCGATTCCCTTGGCCGGTATATCTCCGAACGATACGACATGCAGACGCGCCACCGGATCGCTGATTCCGTAGCGGGCTACTGTGCCGACCAGTGGAAACAATTTGGGGAGCTGGGTGTCATTGGCGCGCTGTTCGAAGAGCGGCACGGCGGTTACGGTGGTACCGGTTTCGACATTGCCGTGGTCTTCGAGGAACTTGGCAAGGGACTTGTATTGGAGCCATTTTTAGCCAGTGCTGTGCTCGCGGGCAGCGCGCTGGCGCATTCCCAAGACCCCGGGCACAAGGAGTTGCTGGACCTCGTCGTTAAGGGGACTCACATTGCGACCCTCGCGACCGAGGAGCCAGACAGCCACTATCGACTGCATCACGTTGAAACCCAGGCGGTACGAGATGGCGCCGGCCATGTGATCACTGGGCGGAAGATCGCCGTGCCGCTGGGCGAGCAGGCCGCCAGCCTGCTGGTTTCTGCGCGCACGAGTGGCAGGATCGGCGATGAGTTGGGCATCTCGCTGTTCCTGGTGCCGTCGGACACCCCTGGTATGGAGATTCGCGGATACAAGAACGTCGATGGAACCCGTTCTGCGGACATCGCCTTGCAGGATGTACGAGTGGACGCCTCCGCGTTGGTTGGTGTAGAAGGCGAAGGTCATGGGGTGATCGAATACGCGGTTGCGAGAGGCGTGCTCGCCCTGTGTGCGGAATCGCTGGGCGCGATGGAGAAGGTCAAGTCCAGCACGATCGAGTACCTCAAGACGCGAAAGCAATTCGGCAAGCCCATCGGCAGCTTTCAGGCGCTCCAGCACCGGATCGTGGAGGTATTGATCGAAATCGAGCAGGTACGCTCCGCTGTGATCAATGCCGCCGCCGCGTTGAATGCGGACCGAGCAACCCGGGAAAAGGCCATTTCAGCCGCCAAATACAGCGTAGGCAGTATCGGGCGCATGGTGGCGGAAGAATGCATCCAGATGCACGGCGGCATCGGGATGACATGGGAATTGCCGATGGTTCACTTTGCCAAGAGACTGGTCATGATTGACCATGTGCTGGGTGACGAGGACCATCATCTGGAGAGGTTCATCAGACTCCACTGAAGCCTTCCATCACGATCCAGACCCTATTAGAGCCCTCCACCCAGTTTTCAGCCTGAATTACTTCAATATTTTCTCGATACTCCGTGAAACCCACCGCATCAGCCGTCCGCGATACCTCGAAAGCCCACTCGTGTGGATTTTCTGGCGATATTGCACTGTGCACTGCAAATTGGACGCATAGCTTGCCCCGCCCGGCGAGCTTGGGCGGGGCAAATTTCAGATTACGGGTTTTGTTGGGTTTTGCTGAACCGCTAAGCCGTCGTGAGCTGCCCGTAATGGCTCTCAAAAAAACAAAGCCACTATCCGATTGAACCGATGAATCAACTCCCTTTTTACGGTGCCGCCGCTATTGATTACTCGAAAAAGCCGGCCATCATCCACGGGCCGAGCGGAAAATCGGTCACTTACGCTGAAGTCGATCAGCGCTCTATTCAGTTGGCACGTCATCTGCAAGCTGTTGGCTTGAAGAGAGGAGATCGTTTTTCTTTGTTTATGGAGAACCATCTCCGGTATCCGGAAATTTGCTGGGCCGCCATGCGATCAGGACTTCTTGTCGTCCCGGTGAACAGCTTGATGACTTCCGATGAAATGGCGTACATCATCGAAGACAGCGACTCCAAGCTCGTGGTCACTTCCCATCGAATGCGTGACATTGCGACCTCTGCTTTGGACAAGCTGACAGCCAAGGATCATCACTTGCTCGACGCGCTCATGGTGGATGGTGTAACGGCTGGTTGGCACAGCTATGAAGATGTCATCGATAAATACCCAGTTGATACGCCAAAAGAACAATGGCAAGGTGGAACGATGGTCTACAGTTCAGGCACTTCCGGCATACCGAAAGGGATATTCAAGCAGTTGCCGGAGCGACTGATCACGGCCGGTCCGTTGCGCAGCGAGCCGATGCGATCCTACGGGATGGACGATCAGGCCATTTATCTGTCTACCGCTCCGCTCTACCATGCTGCGCCTCTGGGCTACTGTCTTTACACGCAGTCGGTTGGCGGCACAGTGATCATCATGGACAAGTTCGACCCTGAATTAAGTCTCCGCTTGGTCGAAAAATATGGCATCACTCACAGTCAGTGGGTGCCCACCATGTTCGTCCGGCTACTGAGATTGCCCGAGGATGTTAAGAAAAGATACTGCATCGACTCTTTGAAAGCAGCCATTCATGGCGCAGGCCCGTGCTCGATTGAAACAAAAAAAGCGATGATTGAATGGTGGGGGCCGGTGATATTTGAATACTATGGGTCGTCAGAGGGCAATGGTGTCACGTCGATTTCGAGCGAGGAGTGGCTTCGACACCCGGGGTCGGTCGGCAAGCCAATGCTCGGAGTTGTTCACATTTGTGACGATGATGGTACCGAGGTCACTTGCGGCGTAGAGGGGCTAGTTTATTTTGAGCGAGAAACCGTTTCATTCAGCTACCACAAAGATCAAGGCAAGACGATTTCCGCGCAACACCCTGGCCATGAAAATTGGTCCACAGTTGGGGACCTTGGGAAGGTGGATGAAGATGGTTATCTTTATCTAACGGGACGCCAATCTGCTCTCATTATTTCTGGCGGTGTCAATATTTACCCTCAAATTGTCGAGAACGCCTTGAGCAGTCATCCTGGAGTGGAGGATGCTGTGGTGATCGGTGTGCCCAATGAGGAGATGGGTGAGGAAGTCACAGCGGTGGTGCAATTGTCCAGTGGATGGGCTCCCTCTGAAGATACATCAGTAGCGTTGAGGGACTACCTTCTGCAGAAAATTGCGAGGTACATGATTCCTCGGTCCTTTACGTTTCTTGATCAGATTCCCAGGCAGCCAACCGGAAAATTGCGAAAGCATGATCTGATGAATGCAATTTCAAGAGAGCATGAACTTCAAGAGATGGTATCAACCAATCCCTGTGATGCACAGTCAGTTTCTATTGCTTCCAAAATCAAGATGGGTTAACAAATGATGAAAATATTGCTTTCCGCCAAGCGCGTAGTCGATTACAACGTCAAGGTTCGCGTCAAATCCTATGGTAGCGGCATGAACATTGCTAACGTCAAAATGAGCATGAACCCGTATGACGAGATTGCGGCCGAGGAAGCCACGCGGCTCAAGGAAAAGGGCGTGGCCACCGAAGTCATCGCGGTCAGCTGCGGCGTGCTGCAGTGCCAGGAAATCTTGCGCACCGCCATGGTCATAGGCGCCGACCGCGCCATCCTGGTCGAGACCGCCGAAGAGCTCCAGCCGCTGGCGGTGGCTAAGCCGCTCAAGGCTCTCGTCGACAAAGAGAAGTCACAGCTGGTGATCCTGGGCCAGCAGGCGATCGACGACGACTGCAACCAGACCGGCCAGATGCTTGTCGGCCTGCTGGGTTGGCCCCAGGCCACATTTGCCTCCAGGGTCGATGTCGTCGATGACGGCATGAAAACCCTGTCCTTGAGCGGTTCTGTCGCGTTACCGGCTGACGAACGTGTTTCTGGCGGGAACGAAGCCAGTCCCTCAGACTGGACGGATTTGTCCTGCCAAAGCAGGAAACTGGTCGGCAACCGACATCTCGGCGCAGTCCATGCATCATGACTGACCTTTGCGAATCATGTGCATCAATTCAATCCCTGCCAGGACACATTTCGCTGATTGAAAGGACTTGAAGTTGAGCATCTGTTTGGTGACGCGTTTGACTGCACGATGGGTTTGCTCAACGATGTTGTTGAGTTACTTCACTTGCCGAACAATGATCGGAATTCGGCTACTGACCTTGATCTCATCGATGGCCGCTTTGTTGGTGCCTCTCTTGTCCATGGTGACCTTCTCAGGAACATCGCTGGCTTGCATGGCTTTGTCAAAGAAGCGCATGGCTGCGGTTTTGTCACCCTTGGCCGTTAGCAGGAAGTCGGGAGCCAGGTGTCGAAAATGGAAACGGCGCAAGCTGCTTGGTTTAGTAGAAGCAGGTAGGATAAATATCTATTTTGTTTCCAGTAAATTATGCTGACTCCATTTATTCATTTAATATTGGGCCGAGAAAAGGCAACGTGGAATTGTTTGAGGGCAACCTTATGCACTCCGTTTCTCGTATTGTTATGAGAAATCAGTCACCAAAGCATACAAATAGTAGGGTCATCCCATGCTTAGGAAAGTAATTCGTATCGGCGCTGGTGCTGCGTGGTCGGGTGATCAGATCGAGCCCACGATCCCCAACGCCGAGGAGACCGACCTAAATTAGGCACGCCATTGCCCCGCCACCGGCGCAACGTCGACTGCGTGGGGCTCTATTAGGAGACTAGGAATGACAGTAATACTGCTCTCACATCGCTTCCATCAAGCCTCGGGTCCCGCACTGCTCGCGCGAGCGGCAGAGCTGAGTGTGAAGCTCGAACCCATCGTGTTGCCTGCTGATCGGGATGCGCGGCTCGACGCGGATGTCTGCAAGCGCATCGAGATCGCCTATTTCTCGCAGGACCTGGTCCCGGATTTCTCTCGGCAGTTCTTCTCGAGCTGTTACAAGGCTGAGCACCTGCGCTGGTTGCATGTCTTCAATGCAGGTACCGATCATCCTGTGTTCGGCCAGATGCTCGAACGGGGCGTGCGCATCACCACGTCCTCGGGCGCCAACGCGGAGCCGGTCGGCGTTACCGCCGCGGCCGGCATGCTGATGCTGGCGCGAGGCTTTCCCGGCTGGATGGCCGCACAGCGCCGACATGCCTGGGAGCCGGTGCGCGGCGACAGTGTGCCCGAAGATCTGCGCGGCCAGACGCTCCTGCTGGTGGGCGTCGGTGAGATCGGCAAGATCATTGCGCGCATCGCGCAGGCGCTCGGCATGCACGTGATCGGCGTGCGCCGCACCAGTTGGCAGCCAGACGACCCGGTCGATGAAATGCATCCGCCGGTTGCGCTGGATCAACTCCTGCCGCGCGCGCAATGGCTCGCGCTTACCTGTCCGCTGACAGACGAGACGCGCGGGATGATCGACGCCGGGCGGCTGGGGCGGCTACCGAAGGGCGCGCGCATCGTCAACGTTGGGCGCGGTGAAATCATCGATGAGCAGGCGTTGATCGCGGCGCTATCAAGCGGCCATCTTAACGGCGCGTATCTCGACGTGTTCGAACAGGAGCCACTACCAGCGACTTCGCCGCTGTGGGATCTGCCGAACGTGGTGCTCTCGCCACACAACGCGGCGGCTTCGACCGGCAATGATGCGCGTGCCACGGCAATGTTTCTGTACAACCTCGGATTGAGCGCCCGCGGTGAGCCAATGAAGAACGAGATAAAAAAAAGGCTTCGTCAGTAGAAAGTGTGGGCGAGTTTGGGCTCAGGAAGCTTGCCAAGCACATGATATAGGGCGAACTCGGTGATTCTGAAGGTCCGAAACCCATAGGATTTTCTCATGGACCTCATAGGCGAGAACGGCCTGCCGACTCGAAACTGCTGGTTTTTAGCCGGTTTAGAAATGCATGGAATGTGGCC
>DATCIC010000545.1:0-6590 GCA_036508025.1 Rhodoferax sp.
CCCGTTGTCACGCCTGATCGCTGCCGGTGCGCTGCTGCAAAGCAGCCGCCTGAGCAGCTTTGATGTCGCCAGTGCGACCGAGACCGCCTCCAGCCAGGGCTGGCGTCGCCCGCTGTTGGCCTGGCTGGGGGTGCAACTTCAGGCTGCGCGGGAGTCAGCTGACCGGCCGGCAGCCACGCGGATTCAGCGGCGAATTGACCTGGTCTTGCAGAACGCGTCTGAGCAACGTCCTAGTCAATGAGCCCATCGCCTGCGGCCGCGAGCCCGCCTTAATGGGCCAAATGATCCACTGTGCGGCCAATCTGGGGCCAGCGGTGGTGCAGGTAAATCCAGGCGACCAGACCCACGCACATCATGCCCAGCGAGGCCGCCGCCAGCAACACGGCGGAATGCATCGCCAGCGGCGCCACCACACCGGCCACCAGTCCATTGGCCGAGGCGCTGATAAAAGCCTGCAAGCTTGAGGACATGCCGCGACGCTCCGGATGCAGATCGAGTACCAGCAAGGTGATCACCGGAACCATCATGGCCCAACCAAAGGCAAAGATGGCAATCGGAAACAGCGCCCACGCAGCATGGGCCTGGAACAGCCAATTAGCCCCCAGGTTAACCAGGGCGATCAGCAGCATGATTGAAAACCCATACTTGATCTGCTGCTTGGGCGCCAGTTTGCCGGCCATGCGGCCGCTGACCCAGGCGCCGGCCATGATGCCGCTGATGTTGAGTACAAAAAACCAGAAAAACTGCGTCGGTGCCAACCCCAGGATTCCATCCAAAAAAGCCGGCGCCGACAACACGTACAAAAACATGCCGTTAAAGGGCACCCCACTGGCCAGCGCCAGCAGCAAAAAGCGGGGGTCGCGCCCGAGCTGCCAGTAGCCCTGCAACAGATTGCTGACCTTGAGCGGCTGCCGTTGCGACAGGTGCAAGCTCTCGGGCAGCAGCTTGTAATTGGCCAGCCACAGCAACACACCGACCGCGGTCAAAAACCAGAAAATACTGTGCCAGCCCAAATTCACCAGCAAGGTGCCCCCAATGATCGGCGCAATGGCCGGCGCGACACCGAAATAAATGGTGATCTGGCTCATCACTTTTTGCGCTTGCGCCGGCGCAAACATGTCGCGCACCACGGCCCGCGCCACCACAATGCCAGCGCCGGTGGTGAGCCCCTGCATGGCCCGGAAAAACACCAGCTGGCCAATGCTTTGCGACAGGGCGCAGCCCATGGACGCCAGGGTGAAGGCCGCCAGACCCCATAACACCACGGGCCGGCGCCCGACGCTATCGGAAATTGCGCCGTGAAACAGGCTCATGAAGGCAAAGCCGAACAGATACGCCGACAGCGTTTGCTGCATCTGCACGGGTGTGGCACCCAGGGATTGCGCGATGCCCGAAAACGCCGGAATATAGGTGTCAATCGAGAACGGACCGAGCATGCCCAGCACCGCCAGCAAGACTGCCAGCGCCCAGCTCGGCGCGCGCCAGAGTTGTTTTGCGTCAGGGTTCATGCGCGAATCTCAGAGCGACAGGCCCAGCAGCGTGACCATCACGATCAGCACACCCAGCACCAGATTGACCATCACCCAGGTGCGGATGCTGGCCAGCACAACGCCACCGGCAGGCCAGGCGGCGGCGGTCACGGCACGCCCGAGGCGCTGGTAGAGAACAAAGCGGATGTGGCCAAAAATGGCCATCATCAGCAAGCCCACCAGCGCCATCACCATCCATTCAAGCGGCATATTGAACTTGACGCCCGATTGCGCCATTTGCCGCGCCATCCGTCCGATCATCCAGATGCCACTGCCTAGCGTCAAGGCGACTGCGGCCAGCACGGCGTTAAAGAAGCGACCCAGCACGTCGTGCATCAAACGTACCCGCTCTGGCGCCTCCAACTGCGTCAGGGCTGGGCGCAAAAAGAATTGGGTGAAAGCCATGCCGCCGACCCAGACGATGATGGAGAGCAAGTGAATGGTTTTAAGCGCGGTGTAGAGCATGAGGCGGGCGAGTTGATGCTTGTCCAGACGGCAAGTGGGTTTGATGATGCCACAGCCGCTGCCAAACCGTTGACAGGCCTGCGCTGGTACGCGCTCAGGCCATGACCGGTGACATAAGCAATTCGCGCGCTGACAATCTGGATCGCCACCATCAGGGGGCAGCGTAAAGACCATCGTCCAAAGCATGGGGAAACCAAACTGGGCGCCCAACAGCGGGCATTAGACTACGATCCAAGTCTGCGATTCAAACCGGCTGCCGCCGAGCTGAAGTTTTTGTCACTTACCTGGATTTGCCATGGAAATAGATCCCCAAGATGTTGTTGAAGCGGCCCATAGCGCAGCGCAGGCGCCCGAGCCCCGGGGCAGCCGGTTGAATGCCGTTGTGGCGATCACGGTGGCGATCCTGGCCACCTTCATGGGCATTTGCAAAGTCAAGGACGACAACATCGTGCAGGCGATGCAGCAGGCGCAGGCCGACAAGATCGATCATTGGGCTTTTTACCAAGCGCGCAACCTGCGCCAGGAAGTCGCCGAAGCCACGCTGATCCAGCTTGAGCTGGCGCGTGCGTCGCTGGCGGCCGGACAAGCCGCCGGCTACGACGCGGCGATCGCGAAGTACCGGGCGCTGGCAGTGGACCAGGCCAGCAAGAAAGAGGCGCTGCAGCAGCAAGCACTCCAGGACCAGAAAACCTACGACGACCTGAACTACCGCGATGATCAATTCGACATCTCGGATGCGGCCATAGCGATTGCGATTGCCGTCCTCGCGGTGACAGCGTTGACGCAACTTTGGCCGCTGTACTGGGCCGCTTTGGTGCCCACGGCGTTCGGCGCTGTCATGGGCATGGCAGGACTCGCTGGCTGGCAACTCCATCCGGACATGCTGGTCAAATTGCTGACTTGAGCACGGGGCAGGCGTCTGAATTCATCATGAATTTATGAACAATTGGACTCCAGCCCTTATACCCACTCATTTACATGCTGTTAAATAGATAGCGAAACACTTTTTTCATAAGAACCGATATCGGGCGTGCCCTGACTGGTCAGCATGGAGCCGGTGTCGCGGTAGCGGGTGTGCCACGACAGCGCTTCTTCCAGAATGTGGGGCGTGTGGCCGCCGCGCTGCTTCGCGCGCGCCACGTAAGCATGCAGCATTTGCCGGTAAGGTTGCGCCACGCAGCGCTCGATGATGACGTCGGCGCGCTCGCGCGGTGCCAGACCGCGCAGATCAGCCAGGCCGATTTCAGTGACGATGATGTCCACGTCGTGCTCGGTGTGGTCCACGTGCGACACCATCGGCACGATGCTCGATATCTTGCCGCCTTTGGCGACCGATTTGGTGGCAAACACCGACAGGTAGGCGTTGCGCGCAAAGTCGCCCGAGCCGCCAATGCCGTTCATCATGTGCGTGCCCAGCACGTGGGTGGAGTTGACGTTGCCATAGATGTCGGCCTCCAGCGCGGTGTTGATGGCGATGAGCCCCAGGCGCCGGATGATTTCGGGGTGGTTGCTGACTTCTTGCGGACGCAGCACCAGCCGATCCTTGTATTTGCCGATATCGTTGAACACCTCCCGGCTTTTTTCCGCCGACAAGGTGATCGAGGAGCCCGATGCAAAGTCGAGCTTGCCGGCATCGAACAGGTCAAAGGTGGAGTCTTGCAGTACCTCAGAATACATCGTCAGGCGCTTGAACGGGCTGTCGATGAACCCCGCCATCACCGCGTTGGCGATGGTGCCGATGCCGGCCTGCATCGGTAGCAGGCTCTCGCTCAAGCGCCCTTGTGCCACTTCTTCCTTGAAAAAATTCACCAGATGCGCCGCAATGGCCGCCGTCTCCGCGTCGGGCGGCAGGATGGTGGAGGAACTGTCGAGTTTTTCGGTAAAAACGATGGCGACGATTTTTTCGGGTGGAATCTCGATGGCGGTGGTGCCGATGCGGTCGTACGGCGTCATCAAAGGCATCGGTTCGCGTCGCGGGCGGTGCTTGGGGATGAAGATGTCGTGCAAGCCTTCAAGTTCCAGCGACTGCGTGAGGTTGATTTCAACAATCACCTTGTCCGCCAGAATCGCAAAACTGGCGCTGTTGCCCACCGACGTAGTCGGGATGATGGCGCCGCTCTCGGTGATGGCGATGGCCTCGATGATGGCGATGTCGATCGGTGCCATCTGCCGGGTGCGCAGCAGCTCGACCGTCTCCGACAAATGCTGGTCGACATACATCACCTCGCCCCGGTTGATGGCGGCACGCAACACCGGGTCGGCCTGGAACGGAATACGCCGGGCCAGCACGCCCGCTTCGGTCAGCGTCTTGTCGACATCACTGCCCAGAGAGGCGCCGGTCATCAGGGTGATTTTCAGCTTTTCATGGCGCGCCCGTTCGGCCAGCGCCAGGGGCACGACCTTGGCATCGCCCGCGCGGGTAAAGCCGCTCATGCCAATCGTCATGCCGTCCTGGATCCATTCGGCTGCCTTGGCGGCGCTGGTCACGCGCTCTTTCAAAAACGGCAAGCGGATGCGGCTGTCCATATTTTTGTGCATTTTCTGTTCCTCTTTGGTTGGTTTTTGCAATGGGGTCAGGCCATTCATCGGCACCAGCAGCGGCACGGGGACCTGCGCGGCCGATCCGGATCCGACGATTTAAATTAAAATAACCTACTAACATGTTAGCAGTTTAATTACTAATATATTAGTAAGATAGTAGTAAGTAAACACACACCATGGAGTCCCGTTTGAAGCCCCGAGTTACTTACCGCAACCTGCCCCAGCGCTTTCTCAAAGCGCGGGAGTGCCTGATGGCTCACTTCCGGCCGATCCTGAAGCACTTTGGCCTCACCGATCAGCAGTGGCGAATCCTGCGCGCCCTGGATGAGCATGATCAGCTTGAACCGCGTGAAATATGCAGTTTGTGCCAGATTCATAGCGCCAGCATGACGGGTGTATTGGCGCGCATGGAAGCGCTGGCGTTGATTCAACGCAGCCGGGTTGCAGGCGATCAAAGGCGGGTTGAGGTTCGGTTGGCAGCGAAAGGAGATCAACTGGTCAATGAAATGGCGCCGTTAATCGATTTACAGTACCAGCTTATTGGAGAAGCTATCGGCACGGACATGTTGGACGATCTATTCAGATCGCTTGAGACCTTCATTGGTGCTCAGAGCCAGTCAGTTGGGCATGTTGAACTACCTTCAACCATACCCGCCACCGCAGGTCCTGGCGCGCTGGAGAAACCGGCAATGTTTGAATAAGCTGGGGCTGGCGGCTAATTGGGTGTTGCGATGGCCCGTGCTGCAGGGTTTTTACGAACTGACTCTTGAAAGTCTCTCAAACGGCCTTATCATTAGCACTCGTAAGCGTTGAGTGCTAACAGTTTCAGAACTTTGAGCACCTCCGCTTCAAGTTAACGATGACTGCCCTATTTTTTGGCAGTTCATGTTTAAAACCCCTGTTTCAATACCAAGGAGCTCCCATGAAACTTCGTCCCCTGCACGATCGCGTGATTGTCAAACGCGTTGAAAACGAAACCAAAACCGCCTCTGGCATCGTTATTCCAGACAGCGCCGCTGAAAAGCCTGATCAAGGTGAAGTGCTGGCCGTGGGCCCTGGCAAAAAGAACGACAAGGGTGAAATCAGCCCCATGGCAGTCAAAGTCGGCGACCGCGTGTTGTTCGGCAAGTACAGCGGCCAAACCGTCAAGGTGGACGGCGATGAACTGCTGGTGATGAAAGAAGACGACCTGTTTGCGGTTGTCGAAAAGTAATCAAATAACTATCAAATTTATAGCTGGTTGCGCATGATTCATGCGGGCTAGCGATTCATTTCACTTAAATTTTAGGAGCCTATCATGGCAGCAAAAGACGTAATTTTCGGCGGCGAAGCCCGCGCACGCATGGTCGAGGGTGTCAACATCCTGGCCAACGCCGTTAAGGTAACCCTCGGCCCCAAAGGCCGCAATGTGGTGCTCGACCGTAGCTTCGGCGCCCCCACCGTGACCAAGGACGGTGTGTCCGTGGCCAAGGAAATCGAACTGAAAGACAAGCTGCAAAACATGGGTGCGCAGATGGTCAAGGAAGTCGCTTCCAAGACTTCTGACCTCGCTGGCGACGGCACCACCACCGCGACCGTGCTGGCACAAGCCATCGTGCACGAAGGCATGAAATATGTGGCTGCGGGCATGAACCCGATGGACCTGAAGCGCGGTATCGACAAAGCGGTTGCCGCCCTGATCGTTGAGCTGAAGAAGGCTTCCAAGGCCACCACCACTTCCAAAGAAATCGCCCAAGTCGGCTCCATCTCTGCCAACTCTGACGAAGCCATCGGCAAGATCATTGCTGATGCGATGGACAAAGTCGGTAAAGAAGGCGTCATCACGGTTGAAGACGGCAAGTCACTGGACTCCGAACTCGACGTGGTTGAAGGCATGCAGTTTGACCGTGGCTACCTGTCACCCTACTTCATCAACAACCCTGAAAAGCAAGCCGCACTCTTGGACAACCCGTTTGTGCTCTTGTATGACAAGAAGATCAGCAACATCCGTGACCTGCTGCCGACCCTGGAACAAGTCGCCAAGTCCGGCCGTCCGCTGCTGATCATCTCTGAAGA
>DATCIC010000546.1:0-5960 GCA_036508025.1 Rhodoferax sp.
GCTCACCCGGCAGCGGGCGCACCAGAATCGGCTGGTGCACGCCGCTGGCCTTGATGCTCTCGGCCAGCTCGGCCAGCTTGGTCGGGTTGAAGCTCTTGCGCGGGTTCGTCAGGCTGGCGACGACAGCAGCCAGGGGAACGAACCTGAATTCGTCGGTGGTAGTTTGCGTACTCATGGTCTTAATCTCCTTGGGGTATGGCGACGGGCTGACCCATCAAATCGGTCACGCAGTGGTTGCGGTGGTGCAGCCGCTCGCCCATGCGGCTGGGCAGCGACAGGGATGCGTCGGCCCCGGGGCGCGCGGGCACGTTGCTGAGCTCGGCGCCGCTGTAACTGCCTTTAGTCGATGCGCTGTGCACCGTGGGGGAGGCTGCAGCGCTCAAAGGCTGTGAGGCCAGCCAGGCTTCGAGCTCGGCAAAGTTCTGCTGGCGGACTTGCTCGAATGAGAGAGACGATAACGCGGGCTTGGTGCTCACAACAGCGCCTTTCCGCAGGTTGTGCAGCAGTTGGAGTTGTCGGCCTGCATCGTGAGTTCCGGGTCGCAGCTGCAACGGTCGCGCACCCGGCGCACCGTATCAATATCGTGGTCGTGGGCCGCATCGATGTGCACACCCCACAGCTTGTGGGTGCGGCTGATGATGTCCAGCGCATGCGCCTGGGCTGGGCTGCAGGGGTTGCCGATAGCGGGCCTGTAGGTGCTGTGGATCGACACGGCACCATTGGGTGTGTCGGTCAGGGTGATGGTGATGCTGGGCATATTATTGGACTTCATGTGTTATGAAAATCTGCTGTAAATTTAGTAGCTGGTCACGCAAGCAGCTGGCGGGCTAATGCCTCTTTTGACTGCAATTGGCGCCAGTTCGATATGCGTTGCCTTCACCACGAATTCAGGCCCACCAGTGCAGTGGCCATTGGTAAAGTTGCGCAGCTTTTCAGCGTTGATGTAGATGGGCGTGCCAGGCTTGAGGTCGGTCAAACCGTGGTGGTTATAAAACGCAGCCGCTTTGGCACCACTCCAGGTGATGCGCCATGGCTCCACCTGGTGCGGCCCCACGCGGTCAAATGCGAGCAGCGTCAGGGCAAAGGTTCCGTCTGCGGACTTGGTAGCCAGTGGGCGCGTGTTGCTTAGAAACAGCATGCCTGATGCAGTCATGCTCATGCCAGCCACCGTGTCCACATATAGCGCGCGCTAAAGGCCATCAGCACCAAGCCGATCAATCCCAACGCCAGAACCGTGCCCCACACGATCAGCATTTCGCCGCGCGTCAGAGGCTCGGGCGGCTCAGGATCGGCCAACCAGACATTGCCAAACTCACGCGCCTTGACCGGCGCCACCTGGGCGGTGCGGCTGTCGACCAGACAGTGCTGCGTCGTGCAGGTGCAGTCGCGACCCTGGTTGCAAACTTGGGTGCAGCCGCTCATGGTTGCACCGCCGCGACAATGGTTTTATAGTCTTTTTGGCATCTAGCCCCCGTGATGCTTGCGTGAGTAGCTTTGATTTCAATAGCATCATTACTGCCATCAACTATCACATTGGCGATGACGGTCTTGTAGCCGCGCTTGGTGTAGCACTGCACCGTAGTGGCGTCCAGCCGCATCCAGGCAGAGTTCTCGCCGCCGCAGACCTTGCTGGCGGCATTGGCAAAGCGGATCGAGATATTGGCGGCTTGCTGGGCATCATCAGCCGAAGCGGCGCTGGCCCGCATGGCATCAATATCACTCGAACCATCGAGCAGATAGGCGCTGGACAGCACCAGGGCGATCAGGCTGGCGATCAGCCATTTGATTAGGTGGGTCATGCAGCCACCTTGGCGGCATCACCTTCCAAAGCACTAAAGGGCTGAAGCGCTAATCTGCGGACGGCTCGGGCTCTGGCCTCAGAGGACTTGTAGTAGCTGAGCTGAGTGCCGCTGTAGAAGCTCTGAGTCCAGGCGCCGCTGGCCGAGTACTGCGTGCTAGTCCAGTACCAGTCGCCCAACTCGATCTGATCGCGCAGGGTGGCATACAGCAAGGCTGATTCGAAGCGACTGGGCAGGTAGCAGTCACCGGGCAGTTTTCGAATGCGCTGGGCCAGTGGGCTGCCGGATTCGGCCATGGCGATGGTGTTGGCTAGGCCGTCGAAATTGTGTTCGGCGCCTGAAATGTTCAAACCCATCTCGCCCCAGGCCACGTTCTTGAAGTAGAACTTGGCCCCTTTGGGTAGGATCAGGTGCCAGCCACTGAGGCCATCTTCACTGCGCTGGATGCCGGCGTACCAGCCCTTTTGCTCGGGCCAGTATTGGCCGGGGATGGGCGGGGTGGTGACTGCGGCGGTCTTGAGGGAACGGGGTTTGGTTGTCTGCACTTTTCACTCCTTGCCGCCGGGGATGGCGGGGTTGGAGTGGATTATTAGCACAAACTAACCACTAGTCAATAGCTGAAACTAATTTAGTTTGCAATAATGCCAACACCCGCATGGTGCGGGCAGACTGGGCTACAGTGGCCCAAAGGAGAAAATCATGGAAATTTTGGATTTTGCAGAGGCTCAAGGGCAACGCAATGCGGCCTTCAGCCTGGAGACTTTGGAACTGATGAGCAAACGTGCCCATGCCCTGTTGTCTCTGCTGTTGGGTGGAGCCGGTGCGGCGGGTGCTTATGCCCTAGGCCAGATTGGCAAGCCTGGCGGGGCCTGGTCATTAGGGGCATTGGGCGCGGTGTCGCTCTGGTGGTTTGTGCTGGCCGCCTGGGTAGCGCTGCGGGCATTGCGTACGCAAGAGGTCCGTGCACCCGCTTGCGATGGGCAAGCCCTGGTGGAGCATGCACGCGCCCTGGATGACTACATCAAACAGGCCAAGTATGAAGGAGAATCGCCCGCTGATGTCCTCACATTGCTGCGCGAGGGTGAGCTGATGACGCTCCAAAAGACGGCTGATGATTACCGTTCCGCCAGTAAGTCAATTGCCCAGGCGCTAGACCGAGCCTACCTATGGATTGCCATAACGCCTGTTGGCGCTCTTTGGGGCCTTGCCTTGGTCAGATATCTAGCTTGACTTTCTTTGTGGCTGAGGTCGGTCTTGGGGTGGGTGATAGTCCCGCCGCTCGGGCTGAGGTTGAGGGGTTTTAGGTTGTGTTGCAGTGGTCATGATTTTTTTTGAGTTCAAAGTCGCGGTTCATGAGGATTCGAGCACCCGCACCACGAGACTCATTACCTCAGTGCCGCCAGCGGGCGTGCAGTTTTTATTCCATACGGGTACAAATGACCCGTCGCGTTCATGAACGAGCAGCTTCCCTTTTGACAGTACGGCTGCTCCGGCCAGCATGGCATTGAAGCTGTTCTTGGCCCGGTACTCGTAACAGACCGTTGAATTGGGTTGGGTCACGATGCTGGTGAACTCGAAAGTTTGCGGGTCCTTCGAGCTTTGCTTTAGGGTTTTTGCACCCATCAACGCCAGCGCCAAAGTTTGAGATTCTTTGTCTTTTTGCGCTTTCTCGACCGCATCCTGCTTGTCTTTTTGCACCTTGTTGGCCGCGTCCTGTTTTTCTCGCTGCGCCTTTGCTTGGTCGCGTTGTTCGGGTGTCATGGCAGCAACGCGGTCCGCTTCGGCCTTGTCGGCTGCTGCACTGTCGGCCCGCTTTTCGGCACTCAGCATAAACATTCCAATAACAAGGACGGCCAAAAACCCCCATACCAGTTTTGATGTCGGCTTCTTCGGTGGCTTGGGTAGCTTGACTGTTGCGCCGCAAGCTGGGCACTTCTTGGCTTCGGTGCTGACTGGTTTTCCACATTCGTGGCAATTGATCAAGGCCATGGTTTTCTTCCTGAAAATTTAAGTGTACTGGTCGACGTTGCAGTCTTTGCTTGGGACTTTTCGGCTCCGGTAGCAGGGCAGGGCGATTCGTAAGTTTGAATTGATCACAATGTTTTTTTCTTCAATTCCAGTTTATATAACTTAGTCGCTTTCGTAGACGCTTCGTAGGTGAGATTTGTCAATGGGCCGTAGGGATGAAGCATTGCATCATCGTTCGGATTGTCTTTCTCTGCCCTTCTAAACCAGGGTGTGACGAGTATGTCTTTTGAGTGGTCTCGCTTGACCGCCAATGTGAGGCATTCACGTAGAGCGTGGTCAATTTCCTTAGCTGTCGGCCTTTTGACGATGAACGACACATTCAGTGTATAAATACCTTCGCTCTGTGCTAGCTCGGCTTCTGTCTTTTTATGGCTGATCTTTGCACAATTAAGGGTAATCGTGTTCGGTGTAGCAAATACCTCCAATGCCAGCATACTGATAAGGCCAACCGCAGCCGATACGACAAGTTTGACTTTCATTCATGCTCCTTGAGACTGGTTGCTTGTTTTGCGTTGGTATGGCTATTTTTTTGTTTTGAATCATGCCTTTCTCTCTGTTTTTGAGGCCATTGGTAGAGCTTGGCCGTCGCTGGGTGGATCAAGATAATTTACAAATTCTTTGAGTCTTGCCAGAGCGGCAGCTTTCCCGGCATCGTCAAGTTTTGACAGGATTTTCACGGCATCAAGTGACCATTTGTCAAGTGGTTTTGTGCCTATGTAGGTCGGTATCGGCTGTTCTATCGCAGGCTGAGCATCAGATTTGTTTTCAAGTTGGAATTTGGGACCTTTTCCTGATGCCAGCCACTCAACTGTGACTCGAAATAATGCTGCAGCAAGCAGTAATGGTTCGGCCTTCATTTTCTTTGTCTTTCCGGATGACCAATGAAAAGCCGTCGGTGGACTGACATTGCATGCAGCGGCCACTTGAGCGTTGGTCAACCCGAGGGCCGTCATGCGCTCATTGACCCGTTCCTGTAGTGTGGTTGCCATTAGTTAAGCCTAACAAATTATTTATTAGTTCGGGCTTGCAATTTGGTTAGTTACAGCTAATAATTGCGTCATGAATGATTTTGAGATTATCCAATTGCTCGGCGGCATCACGGCTGTGGCGCGCCTGCTCAGCATCAAGCCCCCGAGCGTGCACGCCTGGATTGAAGGTGGTATTCCAGACGGCCGCTTGCGTGAGCTGGCCGCCCAGATTGAAATCAAGTCCGGCGGCCGCTTTTCGCGCCGTGAGCACTGGCCTGACAACTATGATTTTTATTGGCCTGAACTGGCTGTAGCCCCCGCCATCACTGCGCAAGCAGCTATTGATTCTGTAGTGCAGGGGGCTTGATGGAAATGCATTTCCCCATCGCGTGCGATTCAGGTCCGTTTCAGGCTGCTTTAGCCACCCTTGAACAGGTTGCGCATGGTCGCGTCGAGCTTGTCCAGGGATTTTTGAGCAGCTGCAATGCCGCCGCGCAGCTTGTCCGCATCGATATCGATTCCACCCCCGCAGCTGGAACATGTCAGATGCGGGTTGTTCTTCAGCCGTCCGATGCTCTCCTTGCTTTTCTTGCTGCAGTGAGGGCAGGGGATGTCTAACTGCTGGTCGTCCAAATTCAATTTCATGAGCACTCCTTTTGGTGGCGTCGGTTGTGTGAGAACGCCATTGTCCATTGGCTGGGGTACTCTTTTTTTTGCCTGTTTTTGTCATGCCCGCAGTGTCAGCGGGCGGGTTGTATCGGTCTGTAACAACGTTTTTGGAGTTTTGCAATGAACCTGCTTGATGCGGCCTACAACACCGTGCATGACTATCCGGGTGGCGCCCAGTCTCTGGCGCCACGATTGGGAAAGAGCGGTACGTATCTGAGCGCCGAAGTCGCCGCGACGGGCACGGCAAAGCTGGGTTTGCTCGACGCGGAAAAGATCACACAGCTCACTGGCGACCTGCGCATCCTGGAGGCGTTTGCCACGAACTGCGGGCAGATGCTGGTGCCACTGCCGCAGGAACTTGAGCTGACAGCAGATGATTGCATGCTGCGCCTGGCGTTATCCACCAAAGAATACGCCGCCTTCTGCATAGAGGTGGCCAGCGACCTGGCCGACGGCAAGATCAACGATAACGAGCTGGGGCGCATCACCAAGGAGT
>DATCIC010000547.1:0-2148 GCA_036508025.1 Rhodoferax sp.
TGGCGCTGGTGTTGCCGATGCACAGTCTGGAACCGTTTTTGCTGTTGTTGAGCTCGGTTTTTGTACCGCTGTACGGGGTTATTCTGGGGCGCCTCAGTGGTGTTTCAGTGCGCTTGCAGCCGATGCAGCGCAAGGTTGACTTCAGTGCCGCTTTGCTGTGGCTGGCTGGCATTGCGGTCTATCACCTGCTGGCGAAATGGGCGCCGCAATGGGGTGCTGCCTTGCCGACGCTGGCGCTGACCTTTGGCTTGGCCTGGTTGACGCGCACCAACTCTATGAAACAATTGGGAGAACCCGCATGAACATCGTTATTTTGGGTGCCGGTCTGATGGGGCGCTTGCTCGCGTGTGAATTGGCCCGTGCGGGTCACCAGCTTGAATTATTTGATGCAGGTGGACCCGAGGCGCTGAACTCGGCGGCCCGTGCCGCAGCAGCCATGTTGGCACCGCTGGCGGAGTCAGCCGTCGCCGAGGACCCGGTAGTGAAAATGGGCGTGTACGGGCTCGGCCGCTGGCCTGCGCTGATTGCGCAACTGGATGAACCGGTGTTTTTTCAGCAAGAGGGCACGATGGTGGTCTGGCATCGGCAAGATGCGGCTGAGGCAACACGTTTTTCGCGCCAGCTTGAAGCCACGGCGCAACGCCTGCCGACGCTGCCCAAAGCGCAGGCGCTGGATGCGTCGGGCATCGGTCAGTTGGAGCCCAGTCTGGGTGCGCATTTTTCGCAAGGCCTCTACCTGCCGGGCGAAGGCCAATTGGACAACCACCAGTTGCTCGCCGCCACGCTGCATCAACTCCAGCGACTGCAGGTGACGATTCACTGGAACAGTCCACGCGCCCTCAGCGACTTTTCCACCGGACAGCCTGGGCAGCCCGACTGGGTGTTTGACTGCCGGGGCTTGGGTGCGCAGCCGCAGTGGCCCGCGCTGCGTGGCGTGCGCGGCGAGATCATCACGCTGCTGGCGCCGCACGTGAAACTGTCGCGCCCCACGCGACTGCTCCATCCGCGCTACCCGATCTACATTGCGCCCAAACAAGATGGCTATTTTCTGGTCGGCGCCACCGAAATTGAGTCCGATGACCTCTCCCCCATGAGCGTGCGCTCCGCGCTGGAGCTCCTCAGCGCCGCCTATACGGTGGACAGTGGTTTTGCCGAGGCGCGCATTGTGGAGCTGGTGGCCCAGTGCCGCCCAGCCTTGCCGGACAACCTGCCTTGCATCCGCCAGCTGGGCCCGCGCGTGATGCAGATCAACGGCCTCTATCGCCACGGCTACCTGATGGCCCCGGCCCTGCTGGATGTAGCACTGGAACTGTTTGAAACCGGTACCTCGCCGCTGGCGAATGAGTTTGCCCTGTCGATCAACAAATTGCCATGAACATCGTCATCAACCAGACCCGGCACACCCTGCCTGAGGGAGCCACACTGGCCGATGCGATTGAGTTGCTGCAAGCGCGAGCGCCTTTTGCGGCGGCCGTGAACCTGCAGTTTGTGCCCCAAACCCGCTACAGCCAAACCCGACTGCAGAACGACGACCGGATCGACATCATTGCACCGGTCACTGGCGGTTAAGGTTCCCTGAACGTTTTAAAACATTTTCACCATGTCAATGACCTCCCTAAATTCAACCGCAGATACCCCCAACACTGATCCATTGCTGTTGTACGGCCAGCGCTTCAACAGCCGCTTGTTGCTGGGTACCTCCCGCTACCAATCGCCGCGCATTCTGGAAGCGGCGCTGCGCCTGGCCCAACCGGCCATGATCACCGCGTCACTACGGCGACAAAACGTCCGCGACCCGGATACACCCAACCGGTTTTGGGAACTATTGCGCGCATTGGGCATACCCGTGCTGCCCAACACCGCCGGTTGCCACAGCGTGCAGGAAGTCATCACGACCGCGCAGATGGCACGCGAGGTGTTCGAGACGCCCTGGATCAAGCTCGAACTCATTGGCGACGACTACACCTTGCAGCCTGACACCCTGAATCTGGTGCAGGCGGCCAGCCAACTGATCAAGGAGGGCTTCAAAGTGCTGCCGTATTGCACTGAAGACCTGGTGCTGTGCCAGCGCCTGGTGGACGCAGGTTGCCAGGCCATCATGCCGTGGGCGGCGCCGATTGGCACCGGCAAAGGCCCCATCAACGCCTA
>DATCIC010000548.1:0-3350 GCA_036508025.1 Rhodoferax sp.
AACTGATCCCCAGATCCAGCAACACACCAGCCACACTGGCCTGAGGCAATTCGTCGAGATGACTAAATCCCTGGTGCCGGATGGAAAAACGGGGATCACGGATGCTGGCGGCCTCGGCCAGCGCATCGGTGTCTTTATCAAAGGCGATCAGCCGGTCGGCCGGCCTCAGCCGGGACAGGATGAGACGGCTGTGGCCACCGCGGCCAAAGGTGGCATCCACATAAACCTGCGCGCCTGTGGCAGACGCATCGGCGGTGGCGTCCGGGTTGCAGAACAGAGCGTCCACCGCTTCGTTCAACAACACGGTGGTGTGTGTCAAAGACGTTTCCACCGTGCGCCTTCAGAAAGAAAAGTCTTTGAAAACGTCAGGCATGTCGCCTTGCATCGCCTTGGCCTCTTCGGCGTCATAGGTCGCCTGGTCCCACAACTCGAAGTAATTGCCCATACCCAGCAACACAGCGTCTTTGGCAATGCCAGCGGCGCCGCGCAGCTCGGGAGACACCAGCACGCGACCAGTTCCATCGAGTTCGACATCCATGGCGTTGCCCAGGAAAATCCGCTTCCACCACTGCGCCGACATCGGCAGCGCAGCGATGCGTTCACGGAACTTTTCCCACTCGGGACGCGGAAAAACCATCAAGCAACCGTGCGGATGCTTGGTGATGGTGAGTTGGCCAGAGGCGATGGCGCTTAGTACGTCACGATGCCGGGTCGGCACCGACAGCCGACCCTTAGCATCCAGACTTAAAGACGAAGCCCCTTGAAACACGACAGCACACTCTCTTTTGATGAATTTACAAAGAAATGAAAGTGTAAAAGCACTTTTCACCACTTAATTGCACATTTTTGCACTGTATCAGCAAAAGTGAGTCGCACCAACAGGTTTTTAAATAAATATTTCCAATGAAATCAAGGGCTTAGAGACGAATTTGGATGCAGATGAATACCAAAAAACGTTCTAGATTAAGGACTTAGGGCGTGTACTCAATGTGATGCTTGAAGACGAGCTTGATTGAAGCTTAAGCAGTTGAGGACAGAACCAAGGATATACCCCGTAAACACTTACAAAATGTAACGCGAAAGGTCTTCGTCCTGGCTCAACTCACCGAGCCGGGCCTGCACATAGGCAGCATCGACCTGAATCGTTTGACCGCCCAGATTGGCAGCGTCAAAACTCACCTCATCGAGCAAGCGTTCCATGACGGTCGACAGACGCCGGGCCCCAATGTTTTCGGTGCGTTCGTTCACGTCAAACGCAATGTGCGCCAAGCGCGTGATGCCTTCATCGAGAAACTCGATGTGCACATTTTCCGTGGCCAGCAAAGCCTGATACTGCTTGACCAGTGAGGCGGTGGTTTGCGTCAGGATGGCCACAAAGTCCTGCACCGACAGGGATTGAAGCTCAACCCGAATCGGGAAGCGCCCTTGCAACTCGGGAATCAGATCGCTGGGCTTGCTCAGGTGAAACGCACCTGAGGCGATGAACAGGATGTGATCCGTCTTGACCATGCCGTATTTGGTCGACACCGTGGTGCCTTCAACCAGCGGCAGCAGATCGCGCTGCACGCCCTGGCGCGAGACCTCGGCACCGCTGCCCTCAGCGCGCGAGGTGACCTTGTCAATCTCGTCGATGAAGACAATGCCGTTTTGCTCCAGCATGTGCAGCGCCTGGGCCCTGATCTCTTCTTCGTTGATCAATTTGGCCGCCTCTTCTTCGACCAGCAACTTCAAGGCCTCGGGGATTTTGAGCTTGCGCGTCTGGCGTTTTTGCTGGCCCATCTGGCCAAACATGCCGCGCAACTGCTCGGTCATCTCTTCCATGCCGGGGGGGCCCATGATCTCCAGTTGCGGCGCCGACTGCGCCAAGTCAATTTCGATTTCCCGGTCTGCCAACTGGCCCTCGCGCAATTTCTTGCGAAAAGTCTGGCGCGCGGTACTCTCGGGTTCCATGTTCTGCATGACACCAAAATCGCCCCGCGGGGGCGGAATCAGGACGTCGAGAACCCGATCTTCGGCCGCGTCTTCGGCGCGTGTGCGCACTTTTTTCATCTCAGCGACGCGAGTCTGCTTGACGGCAATATCGGCCAAATCGCGGATGATGGTGTCAACATCCTTGCCAACGTAGCCGACCTCGGTGAACTTGGTGGCCTCGACCTTGATGAAAGGCGCATCGGCGAGCCGCGCCAGACGCCGCGCGATTTCTGTTTTACCCACACCAGTCGGGCCAATCATCAAAATGTTCTTGGGTGTAATTTCTGCACGCAAGCCGGGCTCGACCTGCTGGCGCCGCCAGCGATTGCGCAGTGCAATGGCCACCGCCCGCTTGGCCTGTTGCTGGCCAACAATGTGTTTGTCAAGTTCAAAAACAATTTCTTGCGGAGTCATGGCAGCGTTTCAATGGTGTGGCTCATGTTGGTATAGATGCAGATCTCAGCAGCTATTTCCAGGGATTTCTTGACGATCTCCGGCGCCGACATCTCGGTGTGGTTGAGCAAGGCCATGGCCGCCGCTTGCGCGTAGGCGCCGCCAGAGCCAATGGTGACGATGCCGTTCTCGGGCTCCAGCACATCACCGTTGCCCGTGATGATGAGCGAAGCCTCGCTATCAGCCACTGCCAGCATCGCCTCCAGACGGCGCAAGACCCGATCCGTGCGCCAGTCTTTGGTGAGCTCAATGGCGGCGCGCACCAGATGGCCCTGATGCTTCTCCAGCTTGGCCTCAAAGCGTTCAAACAGCGTGAAGGCGTCGGCGGTGGCGCCAGCAAATCCGGCCAGCACCTTGCCGTGATAGAGCTTGCGCACTTTACGGGCCGTGCCTTTGACCACGATGTTACCCAAGGTGACCTGGCCGTCCCCGCCAATGGCCACCGCGTAGCCCTCAGGGGTCTTGCGGCGTACGCTGATGATGGTGGTTCCGTGAAATTGTTCCATGCTTGATATCGCAAAAGGTCAATGGGTGCGCAACATAACCCGCGCGTGTTCGTTAATACCAATGACGTTGAAAAATGCAGCGGCCAGACGCGGCACATCGCGAAACTGAACCGAGCAACCCTCGGACTCGCGCAAGGCAACCCAGTTCAGAATACTGCCTGCAGCCGAAAAATCGACCCGAATCAGCCGGGAACAGGAAATAATCAGATGCTTGGCGTCATGCAGTCCCATCTGCAGTTTGTCCAGCGCCTCGGCCGCGTCGCCCAGCACCTCGCCGCTCAACTCCACCACAGTCCCCGCCGACAACATGTTCAGTCCAATGGGCACTGTCGCCCCCTGACTCAAGGCAAAAGAGGGGGCCACGGCGGGCGCCTCCGTCAAGCCAAACGCGGCTTCACCGGGCGGCATTGAATTCAAACG
>DATCIC010000549.1:0-8180 GCA_036508025.1 Rhodoferax sp.
GTGCCTGCCATGACCCTGGTACACGATCTTGATATCCACAATTCAGAGGGCATGCGCAAACTCTTTGCCGCGCGCTGCGCCGAGCAAATCGTCTCCTGGCTCAACGACCCACAAGCCGGGTTTGCCGAACCAAGTGCAGCAGGTGAGCCAGGCAAAGCATTCAAGCCGCTGCGACCTGCCGATATCGCGGTCCTGGTGCGAACCGGCAAGGAAGCTGCGGCCGTACGGCGCGAACTTGCACGCCGGTCGGTGGCCTCGGTCTATCTGTCCGATAAAGACTCGGTGTTCGAAAGTGATGAAGCCCATGACCTGGCGCATTGGTTGCGGGCCGTGGCGACGCCGCAAGACGTTCGGCTGGTGCGCGCCGGCCTCGCCACCCGGACTGTCGGTTTGAGTCTGGATGAGTTGGGTTGGCTGGCCAGCAACGATGAAGCCTTTGATGCGCGCAGCGAACAATTGCGCCAATTGCGCACGGTCTGGCAAATGCAAGGGGTATTGGCGATGCTGCGTCAGACCCTGCATCAACTTGGGCTTGCGTCGCGCTGGCTCATCGCTTCCGATGGGGAGCGCAAACTGACCAATTTTCTGCATCTGGCAGAGTTGCTGCAAACAGCAAGCAGCACCCTCGACGGTGAGCAGGCCCTGATTCGGTGGCTACTCACCGAGATCAACGAGGGCGGTGCCCAGGGTGACGAGCAGGTGGTTCGACTCGAAAGCGATGCCGATCTGGTCAAAGTCATCACGATTCATAAGAGCAAGGGGCTTGAATACCCGCTGGTGTGCTTGCCTTACGCAGCCAGTTTCAGGGAGAAAGATCGCAAGTTCACCTCTTTCGTCAACCTGGCTGATGCGGAGGGTCACCGCGACCTGCGCTTGCAGTTCAGCAAGGACGAGTTGGCCTTGGCTGATCGGGACCGGCTCCGGGAAGACCTGCGGCTGCTGTATGTGGCGCTGACGCGGGCCCGGCATACCTTGTGGGTAGGCTTTGCTGCCGTTAAAACGGGCAACAGTTCGGCCTGCATTTCCCACAAAAGCGCCGCCGGCTATGTACTCGGTGGCACAGAGCCCATTGACGCCGCCGGCTGGTTGGCACCACTGCAGCAGTTCGCGTCTGAGTGTCCTGATCTTGTTTTGCAGGCGGCAGAGATCAACACGCCCTGCACCACACTGACACGTTCGCTGGCGGATATCGCTTTGCAGGACAGGCCCAACTACCAGGCCGACTTCGATCGCAATTGGACGATTGGGAGTTTTTCTCGCTTGGTCAGAGATCTGACGCCAACACTCGCGACCTCTGAGCTGTCACCACTGCAGTCGCCCAGACCGGCCGATGACGAACGCAGCCAAGCCGACAGTGCAGATGCGGTGTCAGTGCTGCCGCTGGCGCCGACCCAAGGCAGCCCAGTAACTTGGCACAAGTTTCCCCGCGGCGCCGAAGCCGGCAACTTCCTGCACGATCAACTGGAATGGCTGGCAACCGAGGAGTTCGCGTTGGAGGGGAACGAGCTGTTGGCCGCGCGGCTGCGACGTCGCTGTGAGCGCGCTGGGCGTGGCGAACATGCTGAAGTGGTCGTGTCCTGGCTGACGGAGGTGGTGCAAACCATTCTGCACGGGCCGCAGGCTGCACTCGCTGATCTGGTCAACGTTCTGCCTGAAATGGAATTCTGGTTGCCGGCGCACCGAATGGAAGCCAAAGAGATCGACGCCCAGTGTCGCCAACACCTGTTGCCGGGGATTGAGCGTCCAGGGCTGGCCGAGCGGCAGTTACACGGCATGCTGATGGGTTTTGCCGATTTGGTGTTTGAGCACCAGGGAAAATTCTGGGTGCTGGACTACAAGTCCAATCATCTCGGGGAGGATGATGCGGCTTATGACAGCGACGCGTTGGCCCGCTCCATGGCCGAGCACCGCTATGACGTCCAGGCTGCCATTTACATGCTGGCCCTGCACCGACTACTCAAGCTGCGCCTTGGCAGTAGCTACCAGCCAGCGGAACATCTGGGTGGCGCGGTGTACCTGTTCCTGCGCGGTGTGAAGGGTCCGCAAAGCGGGGTCTGCCTCATCCCAGCGTGCGCCCCCTTGCTGGAGGCACTCGATGCCATGCTGGTTGAGGAGGCCTTATTAGCATGAACACATTGACTTCTACCCAAGAACCGAGTGATGCCGCCATGACTGAATCCGCCTTGCAAGTCGCCTCCGAACCTACCCTTGCGACCGTCAACGACCCGCTGACCGTCCTGCACGGTTGGGCCGACAAGGGCTGGCTGCGTCGCCTGGACAGCGCTTTGGCGGCATTTATGCGTGAACTTGATCCCTCTGCAACGCCCGTTTTGTTGGTGAGCACGGCAGTATTGGCCCAGATGGAGGGGCGAGGGCACACCTGCCTGCCCCTGCGGCTGTTGGTCGCGCAACCGGATGAGGTGCTGGCCTGGCCACAGACCGCTCAGGAAGACTTGAACGCCCTGTGGAAAACGTTGCCAGCCGGTTTGGCAGCCTGGCTGGATGCCTTGCGGGCCAGTCCTCTGGTTCGCTCGGTCACCCTGCAGCAGACTGGAGAAAACTTCAAGGACGAGTCTGATCGTGGCCAGCCGCTGGTGCTCAGTGGCACACCCACTGAGCCCTTGTTGTATCTGCGTCGCTACTGGTTGCATGAGCGCCAGGTTGCCTGCGAGGTCTTGCAACGCACTGCCGCGTGCCAACCTTTGGATGAAATGCGGGCACGCCAATGGCTCGATCGCCTGTTCGATCCTGCTGAGAGCACTTTGGTCAACGCCGCGGAGGTGGACTGGCAAAAGCTGGCTTGTGCGGTGGCCTTGCGCGCCAGCCTCACCGTGATCACCGGTGGCCCGGGCACTGGCAAGACCTACACCGCAGCGCGTCTGCTGGCTTTGCTGTTTGCCATGCATGGCGAACCACAGCGCCTTCGCGTGGCACTGGCGGCACCAACCGGCAAGGCAGCCGCGCGGCTACGTCAATCGATTGATGCTTCCTTGCAGGAATTGAGCAAGCGTCTGGGCAATGAACTCGATCTGGAAACGTTCACCAAGCGTATTGGTGCGGCCAGAACCCTGCACGCCTTGTTGGGCGCACGGCCTGACACCCGTCAATTTCGCTTCAATGCCAGCCACCTGCTGGATGTAGACATCCTGATCGTGGACGAGGCCTCCATGATTCATCTTGAAATGATGTCGGCCTTGCTGCAAGCTATGCCGCCCGGTGCCAAGCTGATTTTGTTGGGCGATAAAGATCAATTGGCCTCGGTGGAAGCCGGCGCCGTGTTGGGAAACCTTTGTCGCGATGCATTGAGTGGTCATTACGACTTGGAAACTGCACGGTATGCCCAAACCGTTGCGGGGCAAATCCTGCCGAAAGAGTTTCTGACAACCGATTCTCAAACCACCCCCTTGGCTCAACAGACCGTGATGTTGCGTCAGAGTCGCCGCTTCGGTGGGCTCATCGGTCAACTGGCTTTGGCCGTCAATGGCGGGAACTGCGAACTGGCACAGACGCTGATCACCCGCGACACAACGGCCGTTTTGCAGGCAAGCTACCACCCGACAGTGGCTGCGGTGTTGGATTTGGCAGTCCATGGTCGCCCTGGCGCCGCCTCCTGTTACGCCGATTACCTGCGTCTGATCAGTAAGCGGCCTGCGGACGCCTTGATCAACCTAAGCAGTCATGAAACCTGGGTCAAAAGCGTCCTGGTGGCCTTTGATCGGTTTCGCATCCTGTGCGGCGTCCACGATGGGGATTGGGGTACCCGAAGCTTGAACCAGTCTGTCCAGAAAGCTTTGGCGGATGCGGGTCTTTTGAAGCCTAGGGGCGAGTGGTTTGCCGGTCGACCCGTTATGGTCACTCGCAACGACCCGGAACTGGGGGTCTTTAATGGGGATGTGGGCGTCGCGCTGCCAGGCACCGAAGGCTTCACTGCACTGCGCGTCTACTTCCTGGATGGCGACAGATTGCGCTCGGTCGGCGTGAGCCGCTTGGCCCATGTGGAGACTGCATTCGCCATGACCGTGCACAAGAGCCAGGGCTCTGAGTTCTTGCATACCGCTTTGGTCTTGCCTCAGGGTGGCGCCAAAGTATTAACCCGGGAGCTGGTTTACACCGGCATCACCCGCGCCCGGGAAAACTTTACCCTGATTGAGGGACAAGACGGCTTGTTGACCCGAGCGATCAAGCGGCAATCTCAGCGCGCCAGTGGCTTGCGCTTGCAACTTGAAGGCTGAATGCAGCCTGACACCCAGACCCACACCCTTTTGACGCTTGCGGGCTATGCCGGCGCCAGGGTCATGATCACAGCCGAACTGGCTCGCGCGAAGTGCCGAACCCAGATTGATATCGGTTTCGGTGACGCGGTCACGCCTGGGCCCATTCAGGCCAAGTATCCGGTACTAATAGCAGATTTTGCGGCGCCAATGCTGCGAACTTACCCGTAAGTAAATGCCCACTGCTAGTGGGCATTTTGCCGATTCTGGCCCATCAGTAGTCCAAGTCTAGCCCACAGATTTTTGATGTATTCAGCTGTCGACCATTAGGTCGTTCCCTCAAGAAAACGTCAGCTACACTACACCTCGTTCAAGCACCGAACATAAAGGCTGGCTCAAAATGCAAGGCTTCTCGGGCAACAAACGTAAACTGGCCTACGCCGACCTGCGCATCCCCACTGGCATTTCTGAAAAAGCGTGACTGACAGCCCTGTTTTTGACCCGCAAGATGCAAGAATACGAAGCCCAGCGGCTAGATATAGGCGCCCCGCAACTCGAAATCCAGCCAAACTTCAATATCCCATGACCCCAAACATCGAAACCGTCGAAGAAGACGACGAAATCAGCCTGTTAGACCTGCTGCAAGTCGTCGTCGACAACCTGCGCCTGCTGGTGCTCGCTCCTCTGGCGGCCGGCCTGCTGGCGCTGGGCATCAGCTTTGCCATTGCCCCCACCTTTACCGCCAGCACCAAATTCATGCCGCCCCAGCAACAGCAAAGCGCTGCTGCTTCCATGTTGTCAAGCCTGGGCGCCCTGGGCGGTTTGGCGGGCGCCGCCACTGGCATTAAAAACCCCAGCGACCAGTTCGTGGCGTTTTTAAAGAGCGAATCCATTGCCAACGTGCTGATAGACCGCTTCAAACTCATGGATCGATATGAATCCAAGTTAAGAATCGACGCCCGAACCACGTTGGACAGCGCCACCAAAATCGCCAGCGGCAAAGACGGCCTCATCACCATTGACGTGGATGACAAAGACCCCGCCTTTGCCGCCCAGCTGGCCAATGCCTACGTCGAAGAACTGGGCCACCTGCTCAGCCGCCTGGCCATCACCGAAGCCCAGCAACGCCGCGTCTTCTTTGAAAAGCAGCTGACCAACGCCAAAGACAACCTCGTCAAGGCCGAGCAGGCCCTTGGCGCCAGCGGTGTCAACAGCTCGGTCCTTAAGTCCACCGGCGCCGCCGTAGAGGCCGTAGCCCAATTGCGGGCCCAAATCACCGCCCAAGAAATCAAGCTCGCCTCCATGCGCGGCTACCTGACTGAATCCGCGCCTGACTTCAAACAGGCGCAAACCGAGCTGTCAGCCTTGCGCGGTCAACTGGGTCGGGCGGAACAATCAGAGCCCACCACCGGCGGTGCAAACAGCGACTACATCGCTAAATTCCGCGACTTCAAATACTACGAAACCCTGTTTGAGCTCTTCTCCAAACAGTATGAAATGGCCCGCATAGACGAAAGCCGCGAAGGCGCCGTGATTCAAGTGCTGGATGCCGCCCAGCCGCCCGAGCGCAAGAGTAAGCCCAAAAAGGCGCTGATCGCCCTGATGACCACCCTGGCCGTGGGCTTTGCGTTGCTGCTTTTCATCTTCATCCGCCAGGCCCTGCGCGGCGCCGCCCAAACGCCTGAGTCGGCCGAGAAAATTGGCCGCCTGCGACAAGCATGGGCCAAAGCGCTGGGTCGCCGGCCCACCAATCCGTCATTGTGATCGCAGCGCGGCAAGCCATGACCCACCATCCCAAAATCTTTGTGGCTGGCCACCGCGGCATGGTCGGCTCGGCCATCATTCGCACCCTGCAGCAGCAAGGCCAGACGAACATCGTCACCCGCACCCACGCCGAACTGGACCTCACCAACCAGGCTGCCGTGCAAGCATTTTTTGAAGAAGAAAAGCCTGCTCAGGTCTACCTGGCTGCTGCCAAAGTAGGCGGCATTCACGCCAACAACACCTTTCCCGCAGAGTTCATCTATCAAAACCTGATGATGGAAGCCAACATCATCCACAGCGCTTGGCGCACCGGCGTGCAAAAGCTCTTGTTTCTGGGCTCCAGCTGCATCTACCCCAAGCTTGCCGCCCAGCCCATGCGAGAAGATGCCTTGCTTACCGGCACGCTGGAGCCTACCAACGAACCCTACGCCATTGCCAAAATTGCCGGCATCAAACTGTGTGAAAGTTACAACCGCCAATACGGCCAAAGCCACGGCGTCGACTACCGCAGCGTCATGCCCACCAACCTCTATGGCCCCGGCGACAACTACCACCCGGAAAACTCCCACGTGATCCCGGCGTTGATCCGCCGCTTTCATGAGGCCAAGGTCAGCCAGGCCAAAAACGTCACCATCTGGGGCACGGGCACGCCTAAGCGCGAGTTTCTTTACGTCGATGACATGGCGGCAGCCAGCGTGCACGTGATGAACCTGGACAAGGCCATTTTTGAAGCCAACACCCAGCCCATGCAAAGCCATATCAACGTTGGCTGCGGGGACGACATCACCATCGCCCAACTGGCCCAAGCCGTCAGCCAGGCAGTAGGTTACCAAGGCAAAATCGACTTTGACCCTACTAAACCCGACGGCAGCCCCCGCAAACTCATGGACAGCAGCCGCCTGAACGCCCTTGGCTGGCAAGCCACAGTGAATCTGGAACAAGGCCTGGCACTGGCCTACCAGGACTTCATACGACAAATCAGCCGCTAGCCCCCGTCAATCAAGTGAAAGCAGCTATTAAATTTATATCACCCGCCATGTTAACAACCCAAGCAAGTACCCCCAAAACCGCGCTAATCACCGGCATAACCGGCCAAGACGGAAGTTATTTAGCTGAGTTCCTGCTAGAAAAAGGCTACATCGTGCACGGCATCAAGCGCCGGGCCAGCTCGTTCAATACTCAGCGCGTAGACCACATCTACCAAGACCCGCACGTCAACAACGCCCACTTCAAGCTGCACTACGGCGACCTGAGCGACACCAGCAACCTGGTGCGCATCGTGCAAGAAACGCAGCCTGACGAGATCTACAACTTGGGGGCGCAAAGCCACGTAGCGGTCAGTTTCGAGAGCCCCGAATACACCGCCGACGTGGACGGCATGGGCACCCTGCGCATTCTGGAAGCCATCCGCATCCTGGGCCTGGAGAAAAAAACCCGCTACTACCAAGCCAGTACCAGCGAGCTGTATGGCCTGGTGCAAGAAACCCCGCAACGGGAAACCACCCCCTTCTACCCGCGCAGCCCCTACGCCGTGGCCAAGATGTATGCCTACTGGATCACGGTGAACTACCGTGAAGCCTACGGCATGTATGCCTGCAACGGCATCCTGTTCAACCACGAAAGCCCGCGCCGGGGTGAAACCTTCGTCACCCGCAAGATCACCCGCGGCCTGGCCAACATCAGCCAAGGGCTGGAAGACTGCCTCTTCATGGGCAACATCGACGCCCTGCGCGACTGGGGCCACGCCAAAGACTACGTGCGCATGCAATGGATGATGCTGCAGCAAGACAAACCAGATGACTTTGTGATTGCCACCGGCGTGCAATACAGCGTGCGCCAATTCATCGAATGGACCGCCACCGCCCTAGGCATGCAACTCCGCTGGGAAGGCACAGGCGTCAACGAAGTCGGCTATGCCGTCGTCCCTGGCGCATCGCGTGAGGCGGCAATAGTCCGCATCGACCCCCGCTACTTCCGCCCCACTGAAGTCGAGACCCTGCTGGGCGACCCCAGCAAAGCCAAACAAAAACTTGGCTGGGTGCCTGAGATCACCGCGCAAGAAATGTGCGCCGAAATGGTCGCCCACGACCTGGCTGAAGCCAAAAAACATGCTTTGCTCAAACACCACGGCTACAAAGTCAATGTGAGTGTTGAATGAAAGCAATGAAGAGCCAACAGGAACAGTGGCTCATGACGGTAAATGGA
>DATCIC010000550.1:0-3899 GCA_036508025.1 Rhodoferax sp.
CAGCCTGGGACGCACGCAGGAGATCAATACTTGAGACGCGCGTAATAGGTTTTTTGCGCCGCCTCGCGCGCCTGGCGCAGGGTGGTAATGCCCATGGCATTGAGCAACGGAATCAACCGCAACCACACCTCGGCGGTCACCATGGCATCGCCTAAAGCAGTGTGCCGGCCCAGTACCGTGATGTTGAAACGCTCGGCGATGGCCTCCAGGCGGTGCGACTCCTGATTCGGGTGCACCACCGCCGACAGCAACAGGGTGTCGAGCACCGGCTGGTGAAAAGCCAGACCCGTCTGCGCCTCCTTGAGCTGCAAAAACTTCATGTCGAAGGCCGCGTTGTGAGCCACCAGCACCGTATCCTGGGCAAAAGCGTGAAAGGCCGGCAGCACCTCACCAATGCGCGGCTGGCCTATCACCCGGTCCTGCGTAATGCCGTGAATCTGAATGGAGGCGGCGGAGATCAGCCGGTCCGGGTTCACCAACTGCTCAAAACTCTCCTGGCGCAGTATTTTTTTGTTGACGATGCGGGCCGCACCAATCTGGATGATTTCGTCACCCTCGGCCGGATTGAGGCCGGTGGTTTCGGTGTCGAACACCGTATACGACAACTCCGACAGTGCCCGTTCATCGAGCGCACTGCCCTCCTCAGTCACCTGAAACAGATCGAAGTCAAAATACTCGGGGCGACTCTCGATTTGCATCACCTGCATCGCCTCCAGTTGCTCCTGTGCACTGGCCAGGGGCAGCAGGAAACGGAAGAAAGCTTCGTGGCGAATACGCTCGCGCTCAAACCACATCTCGCCACCATGGCGCTCCACCACATCGCGCACCGTCAACGGCGTGCTTTCGGTGCCAAAACGCATGGCATCCATCTCCCAGGTCATCACCGTCTCGGTACTCATGGCATGGCCAGTCCAGATCAAGTCCAACTGGGCGCGCTCGCCCACAGCTTGCAGCCGCAGTCGCAGGAACTTGACCTCGAATTCTTCGACCAATCGACTCGCCAGATAGGTCAGCGCCTGCAACAGCGTGAAGCTCTCCACCTTAAGCCACAGGCTCTCGTCCAGAGTGTCCAAAGTTACCGGGCGTTGGCAATAATTTTCAATCTGCCGCTGCGCCGCGGTCATCAGGTCAGTGCCCAGCATTTCTTCCAACGGCCAGCGGGTCTTGAGACCCTGCGTGGAGTGCTGCACCAGGTCGGTGATGCGTCCGCTCATGGCCGTCAACTCCTCACGCAGCACGCCCATAAAACGTTCGTGCATAGCGGGCTCCAGGTCGGAATAACCCAGCATATCCAGCGCCGCCTGCATGTTGGCCAGGGAGGAGCGGCTGCCCTCGGTGAGACCGTGCAGCAGCTGGTCACGCAGCGACTCTTGCTCAAAGTTGCGCGTGACGTTATCAAGCATCAGCACAAAGCCACTGAAGGCATCCACGTTGCGGGCATCGGTCTCGCCCGGGCGTACCGGGGCCATTTGTACACGCAACAACTGGCCTGAAGGGGTGGTGGTGACAAACTGGGTGGACGGGCTGGCCGCACCTCGCACCAGGCGTTGGTGAATGTTTTCCAGGGCATGGGCTACCAGCTGGCGATCAAAAACGGCGTAAATAGAACGGCCGATACCGATTGACCCGGCGCCATCCGCCAGACCACGGGCCTGGAAAAATTGTGGCAACTGAAGTCGCGCCCGGTTGTTGTAGAGCAGGATGCGCCCATCCAGGTTGCACACCACCACGCTTTGGGTCAACTCGGCCATCAGGGCGGCAAGGCGATTTTTCTCCTGTTTCACACTCAAGCTGGCCTGCGCCACCTGCTGCGTCATGTCCGCGCGCAAGTGATCGCGCTGGGCCGCCAGCTCATTGATGGCTAGCGCCAGCGCCCGGGTTTCGGTAGTCCCATTTGGGCGCAAGGACTGCGGCCCAGTGGCCGTCAACAGCACACGGGTCGCTTCCAACAGGCGCGCCGGGGCACGGACGTAGCGACGGTAGAGCAGGCGTAGCAGTGATGCCACCAGCAGTAAGGCCAACCCCCAGCTCAAGCCCAGCAGCGCCAGGCGGGGGGCCAGCAGTGCGCCCATGGTCTCGCGCTGTGACGGCTCCAGTGTGGACCAAACCAGCGCCAGCGTAAGACCCAACCAAAGAGCCAAACCCAAACCCGCGGCGGCAATCGCCAGCAGCAGACGGCGATTGATCTTCATGCCGACTGACGCAGCAGCTCGGCGACTTTCAGCACCAGTTCCCGAGTTGAAAAAGGCTTGGTGATATAGGCGTCAGCGCCCAGCGCCAGCCCCTTGGCAACATCGGTATCGCGCCCCTTGGCGGTGAGCATCAGTATCTTTATAGCTTGCAGGTCGTCGCTGGCGCGCAGCGCCTGGCAAACCTCGAAACCGGTCTTTTTGGGCATCATCACGTCCAGCAGCACCAGGTCGGGCTTTTCGCGTGCAATGGCCTCCAGCGCTTCCTGGCCGTCGCGTGCGATCAGCACCGTGTAGCCCTCGCGTTTAAGCAGGTACTCCAGTGAAATCACGATGTTGGGTTCATCATCGGCTACCAATATTTTCTGACTCATGCTGTGTCTCCTGTTGCACTTGCGTCTGGCGCGCAACTTTTATTATTTCTCGGCAAGTGAAACAGAAAGCGGGCGCCCTGCTGCGATCCAGACTCAAGCCACAACCGTCCACCGAAGTGTTCCACAATTTGACGGCTGATCGGCAAGCCCAGTCCGGTGCCCTGGGGCCGGTTGGCGGCATCGCCACCTTGGCGGAACCTGTCAAAAATCAGCGCCTGCTGCTCGGGTGCCACCCCAGGGCCGTTGTCGCTGACTGCCACCGTCACCCCGCTATCGTCACTGGTCAGGCTTACACGAACCCGACCGCCCACAAGCGGCACAAACTTGGCGGCATTGGACAGCAGATTGAGCATGACCTGCATCAGGCGATCCGGGTCTGCCATCAGCACCGGCACCGGCTCCGGCAGCACCACCTCAACGGCAATCTGGCGTTCGCGAAACAATTCGGCCGTGGTGCTCACCGCCTGACCCACCAGCGCGCGCATGTCGACCTCGGCAGTGTGCCACTCAGCATGACCGGATTCAATCTTGGCCATGTCGAGCACCTGATTGACCAGACGCGACAGGCGCTCGGTCTCGCTGACGATGATCTCGATGAACTGGCGCCGCTGCGCCAGGGCAATTTTGGGATCATCGCGCAGCAATTCAGCCAGCGCCCGGATCGACGTTAGAGGCGTGCGCAGTTCATGCGTGACCGAGGACATGAAATCATCCTTGAGCCGGTCGAGGCTCTTGAGCTGTTCATTGGCCTGGCGCAGTTCGGCGGTGGCGCGCTCCAATGAATCGGATTTTTCTTCCAGCTCACGCGAATGCGCCCGCAACTGCGACGCTTCGTCCAGAATGCGCAGCACGTCCTCCGGCGTCAGCGGCTCTTCTTCCACGGCAGACGCCACCAGCACCCGCGCGGAAGCACTGCCAACAGCACCGGCCAACTGGGTTTCAACAAACTGCACCAAGCGGGCATCCGGGCGGATCGCGTCCACATGGCGCACACCGACCTGGCGCGCATAGGATTCAAACAGGGTGCGCGCTTTTGGCGCCCCCAAATAACGTTCGCACAAGCGCAACAAGTCAGGCACCTTGGCCTGGCCGCGCCAGAATACCGGACTGGCAGACGTGGTGCGTTGAAACACATCCACAAACAACATCGCCTGGCTGGCCTCGCGTCCTGACGGCGGGCGCCAGAGAGAAAGACCGACATAGGCCGACACGTTGGCCAACAGACTCCAAAACAGGGAGTGCGTCAGGCCATCAAGCCCATGCAGGCCCAGCAACTGCTCGGGGCGCAACAAAGCCAGTCCCCAGGGCCCCAAGGTCATGAAATCAGTGTTCAACC
>DATCIC010000551.1:0-4073 GCA_036508025.1 Rhodoferax sp.
CTGTAGCGTCCACGACGGCGACCAGGCGCTGGCATTTGAATCTTTGGATTTGGAGTGTTCATGTGTCCACCTGTGTTGAAGTGGACACGATGGTCTTAAGAATTTCCACTCCCCGCAAGATGACTTCACCACCCGCTTACGATTTATCACGTTAAACTGCATGAAGGTGTCTCGCTTGTCGAGCGTGTTACCTCTGATAGTCATCGATCACTTGTATGCGAGGACTTAGGTTATCACCCCTCTGATTTATTACAAGCGAACTGTGTCATCTGGGTCGAGGGACCGTCTGATCGAATTTATTTATGCTGCTGGCTCAGAGCACTAAATCCTGCAGTAGTTGAGGGTATCCACTACAGCGTCATGTTTTATGGCGGCAGACTTGCATCGCACCTTTCCAACGATGACTATTCGACAGATGTCAAGGACTTCATATCGCTACGCAGACTAAACCGTAGAGGCGTCATGATTCTTGATAGCGATCGCGAGAAAGTAAACGCCCGTATAAATAAGACCAAAATCCGGCTGCAACAGGAGTTCGATATAGGTCCTGGACACGCATGGGTCACTGAAGGGAGAGAAATTGAAAATTACATTCCAGTAGCACAACTAAAGGAGGCAATTGCTGCGGTTAGTCCTGGCGCAACAATGCAATCAGGATTTGGGAAGTATGAGAACTGCCTGAAGATAAGAAGTAAGAAAGGCAGAGAGAGCCAAGTGTCAAAAGTCGATGTCGCTCGACATGTGGTGGATAACAATGTTCCAGAATTTTCCCGGTACGATCTCAAACAACGCATGAATAAACTTCTAAAATTCATTCGAGAGTCGAATCCTCAGGTGCCTCGGCCATAGTGCTTGGGCTAGTCCATCCATGGCTCATCTTGTTAAACCTCGGTAATTCATGTCAAGCGGCGAGCAGAAATAGGCCTTTAACTTTTATCGTGATATTTGGGCTGGAGCTCAAGGTTCGCCTCTTAGACAAGAGAAATACTGACATTCAAGTTCCCAGCTTCGACCGAGCTGGGGAGCTAATCGAGGCTCGCACCTGCGCCGGTGTTGAAAGTTAGAAAACAGGGGTTGCCCGATGGCAATTGGTCGATGGCCGGGCGCTGTCGCCACTGAAATGGTTACTCTCTTTGCCGGTCCCGATATCCTGCACGCTGAGTGGCGGGTATCCGGTAAGACGTTTCGGCAGTTGTATGTCGGCAATGTGTCTATTGCTGACCGATCGGAGTCACATCTCGTTGTGATGATTCGCACCTGTAGTTTCATACAGCCGATTACAATTCGGCCCCTATGGCACTCAAACCCACCAACGAATACTCTGAAGCCTCGATCCGCGTCCTCAAGGGGCTGGAGCCCGTCAAGCAGCGCCCGGGCATGTACACCACCACCGACACGCCGCTGCATGTGATCCAGGAAGCGCTCGACAACGCCGCCGACGAGGCGCTGGCAGGGCATGGCAAAAAAATCAAGGTGGTGCTGCACCTTGACGGCTCGGTCAGCATCGAGGACGACGGCCGCGGCATTCCATTCGGCCTGCACCCGACCGAAAATGCCCCGGTGATCGAGCTGGTCTTCACGCAACTGCACGCCGGCGGCAAGTTCGACAAGGGCAAGGGCGGCGCCTACAGCTTCTCGGGCGGTTTGCATGGCGTGGGGGTGAGCGTCACCAACGCGCTGGCGACGCGGCTGGAGGCCACCACCTACCGCGAAGGCAAGGTGGCAAGTCTGGTGTTTGCGGGTGGTGACGTGATTGAGCCGCTGCAAGTGCGGGAACAAGCCCAGGGTGAGCGCAAGTCCGGCACCACGGTGCGGGTCTGGCCCGACGCCAAGTATTTTGAAACTCTGGCGCTGCCGATGGCGCAACTGGTGCATCTGCTGCGCAGCAAGGCGGTGCTGATGCCGGGCGTCACCGTGACCCTGGTCAACGAGAAAACCAAAGAGACGCAAAACTGGCTGTTCAAGGGCGGTCTGCTGGACTACCTGATGCAAACGCTGGCGGGCGAGCTGGTGATTCCGGTGTTTGAGGGCGATGGTTTTGCCGATGCCCAGCATGACAACTTTGCCGAAGGCGAGGGCGCTTCCTGGTGCGTGGCCTTCACCGAAGACGGCTCTTTGGTGCGCGAAAGCTATGTCAACCTGATCCCCACCACTGCGGGCGGCACGCACGAGGCCGGTTTGCGCGACGGTCTGTTCACGGCGGTCAAGAGCTTTATCGAGCTGCATTCGCTGTTGCCCAAAGGCGTGAAGTTGATGCCCGAAGACGTGTTTGCCCGCGCCAGCTACGTCTTGTCGGCCAAGGTGCTGGACCCGCAGTTTCAGGGCCAGATCAAGGAGCGGCTGAACTCGCGCGACGCGGTTCGGCTGGTGTCAAGCTTTGTGCGTCCGGCGCTGGAGCTGTGGCTGAACCAGCATGTGGAGTTCGGCAAGAAGCTGGCTGAACTGGCGATCAAGGCGGCGCAGACGCGTCAGAAAGCCGGGCAGAAAGTCGAGAAACGCAAAGGTTCGGGCGTGGCGGTGCTGCCGGGCAAGCTGACCGATTGCGAAAGCCGCGACCTGGCCTACAACGAGGTCTTTCTGGTTGAGGGCGACTCGGCCGGTGGCAGCGCCAAGATGGGGCGCGACAAAGAGAATCAGGCGGTTTTGCCGCTGCGCGGCAAGGTGCTCAACACCTGGGAAGTCGAGCGCGACCGCCTGTTTGCCAACAATGAAATTCACGACATTTCGGTGGCCATCGGCGTCGATCCGCATGGCCCCGACGATTCACCTGACTTGAGCGGGCTGCGCTACGGCAAGGTCTGCATTTTGTCGGATGCCGATGTGGACGGCTCGCACATCCAGGTGCTGCTGCTGACCCTGTTCTTCAAGCATTTCCCCAAGCTGATCGAGACCGGCCATATTTTTGTGGCAAGGCCGCCGCTGTTCCGAGTCGATGCGCCTGCGCGCGGCAAGAAGCCCGCCTCCAAGGCCTACGCGCTTGATGACGGTGAGTTGACGGCTATTCTGGACAAGCTGCGCAAGGAAGGCGTGCGCGAGGGCGCCTGGAGCATCAGCCGCTTCAAGGGTCTGGGCGAGATGAATGCCGAGCAGTTATGGGACACCACCCTGAACCCCGATACCCGGCGCTTGCTGCCGGTGCAATTGGGCAGCATCGACTTTTTACAGACGCAAAGCTTGTTTACCCAGTTGATGGGCAAGGGCGAGGCCGCTGCCCGGCGCGAGTTGATGGAATTGCATGGCGATGCGGTGGAGATCGATGTTTAGAGTTTTTTAAGCCTTTTAGGGCTCTAGCCCCCGTCCAGTATGCCTGAGCAGCTATTATTTTTATATGGTAATCGCTGTCTTCATGGTGTTCGCTGCGCAGCAGCCGGGCTGGGCTGCCTCCTCATGCTGGCGTACCAGAAATCGTCGGCCGCCCAACCCGGCCACTGCGCGGGTTTGTCTGATATTGATGTCTTGATGTTTTTGAATACCTGAAACCGGGTTTTGTTATTTATGACTGATCAACTAATTTTTGATATTGCGCCACCCGCCTCGCCCGAGGGTGACGACGCCTTGAATCTGGCGACCTACGCGCAGCGTGCCTACCTGGAGTACGCCCTGAGCGTGGTCAAGGGCCGCGCTTTGCCCGATGTCTGCGACGGCCAAAAACCGGTGCAACGGCGCATTTTGTACGCCATGTCGCGCATGGGGCTGGGCTTTGGCGGCCCCAACGGCAATACAGGGGCCAAACCGGTCAAATCTGCTCGAATAGTCGGCGATGTGCTGGGGCGCTTTCACCCGCACGGGGACTCATCGGTGTATGACGCTGCGGTGCGCATGGCGCAGGATTTTTCACAGCGCTACCCGCTGATTGATGGTCACGGCAACTTCGGCTCGCGCGACGGTGACGGCGCTGCGGCCATGCGCTACACCGAGGCGCGGCTGGCGAAAATAACCGGCTTGCTGCTCGATGAAATCGACGAAGGCACGGTCGATTTCATTCCCAACTACGACGGCTCAACGCAGGAGCCGAGCCAGTTGCCGGCGCGTTTGCCCTTCAACCTGCTCAATGGCGCCAGCGGCATTGCGGT
>DATCIC010000552.1:0-2685 GCA_036508025.1 Rhodoferax sp.
CGGAGCAACTTAAAATCCTCTGTTTCGGCAAGAACGCCTGTTACGGCTCTCGCCTTGTCGCCCTCACAATTTCTACTGCGCCCCCATGTCAGACCACCCTAGCACCCCAGCCCCCGTCGACGAAAACCAACTGATCCTGGAACGACGTGAAAAGCTCAAAGCCCTGCGCCAGTTGCAAGCCGAGGGCAAGGGCGTCGCCTTCCCCAACGACTTCAAACCAGCCGACCACGCCTTTGATTTGTTTGCGGCCCACGCCGGTCAAACCCCGGAAGGCCTGATCGAGCAAGGCACCATCGCCAAAGTCGCCGGACGGATGATGCTCAAGCGCGTCATGGGCAAGGCCAGCTTTGCCACCGTGCAAGACAGCACGGGGCGCATCCAGCTTTATATCAAGGGCGAGGATGTGGGCGCCGAGGTTTACGCCAGCTTCAAGCACTGGGATTTGGGCGACATCGTGGCCGCCGAGGGCAAGGTTTTCAAGACAAAAACCGGTGAGCTCTCGATTCATGCCAGCAGTTTGCGCCTGCTAACCAAGAGCCTGCGTCCGATGCCCGACAAGTTTCACGGCATGAACGACCAGGAAACGAAATACCGCCAGCGCTATGTTGATTTGATGATGGATGAGAGCACGCGAGCGCGCTTCACGGCCCGCAGCAAAGCGGTCAGCGGCATCCGTGAGTTCATGGTGGCCCACGATTTTCTGGAAGTGGAGACGCCGATGCTGCACCCCATTCCCGGGGGGGCGAACGCCAAGCCTTTCATCACGCACCACAATGCGCTGGACCAGCAAATGTTCCTGCGCATTGCGCCCGAGCTCTACCTCAAGCGCCTGATCGTGGGCGGTTTTGAGCGCGTTTTTGAGATCAACCGCAGTTTTCGCAATGAAGGCATCTCGGTGCGCCACAACCCCGAGTTCACAATGATGGAGTTCTACGCCGCCTACTGGGACTACCAGGACCTGATGACTTTCACCGAAAAGCTGATTCGCGACGCGGCGCAAAGGGCCGTCGGCACCCTGGAGTTGAGCTATGGCGGCCGAGCGGTCGATCTGACCCAGCCCTTTGAGCGTCTGACGATTCACGAGGCCATCTGCAAGCACACCGAAGCCGGTCAGCCGCTGGAAGACGGCTCCGGCTTGAAGGTCGACAACGCCGCTTGGCTCATCAAGGCGCTGGGCAAACTGGGGCTGAGCGAGGGCAAGAACAAGCTCTCCACCCGCTCGCTGGCCAGCCTGCAGGTGCTGTACTTTGAAGAAACCGTGGAAGAAAAATTGTGGCAGCCGACCTTCATCTGTGAGCACCCGGTTGAAATCTCGCCGCTGGCGCGCGCCAGCGACCACAAACCAGGCGTGACCGAGCGTTTTGAGCTCTACATCACCGGCCGCGAATTCGGCAACGGCTTCAGTGAGCTCAACGACGCCGAAGAGCAAGCCGCCCGCTTTCACGCCCAGGTGGCGGCCAAGGACGACGGCGACGACGAGGCCATGTACTACGACCATGATTTCATTCGCGCGCTGGAATACGGCATGCCGCCCACCGGCGGCTGCGGCGTGGGCCTGGACCGGCTGATGATGCTGCTGACCGACAGCAGCAGCATCCGCGACGTGATCCTATTCCCGGCGCTGCGTCACGAAGTTTAAGACAAATCGGCCTCTAGCCCCCGCGAATACCGCATAAGTAGCTATGAATTCTGTAGCAACCAGTGCACCCGCCCAGCGCCTGAAGTTTCTGCAGGGCTATCCGGCTGACACGCTGGCGCAGGTGGCCCAGCTCATCGCTGACCGGCGGCTAGGCGACTGGCTGCAGAACAAGTACCCCGATGCCCACGGCGTGCGCACCGACAAGGCGCTGTTTGAGTACATGCAGGCGCTTAAGGCAAGCTACCTGCGCGGTGCCGAGCCCTTGGCCAAGGTGGTGTTTGACAGCAAATTGCAGATAGTGCAGCACGCGCTGGGCACCCACACCACGGTATCGCGCGTGCAGGGCAACAAACTCAAAGCCAAACGCGAAATCCGCATCGCCGCCCTGTTCAAGGACGCACCGCCCGAGTTCCTGAGCATGATCAGCGTGCATGAGCTGGCGCACCTGAAGGAGCGCGCGCATGACAAGGCCTTTTACCAGTTGTGCTGCCACATGGAGCCGCGCTACCACCAGCTGGAGTTTGAGTTGCGGGTCTATCTGACCCATCTGGACGCGTCGGGGCCGCGTTTGTGGGGGCTGCAAGCACAGCCCTGCCCCGCGTCGTCGGCCTGATCCTCGGCGTCTGGCATCATCGCGCTGATGGACGACAAGCTACCCCCCCTCATTCAGGCCTTGCTGGAGCCCAAGCGGTATCCAGGTGCGGTGCAACGGGTTGACCTGGTCCAGACCCATATCTCCTGGGTGCTGCTGGCGGGGGACTTTGCCTACAAAATCAAAAAGCCGGTCAAACTGTCTTTTCTGGACTTCAGCACGCTAAGCGCACGCCAGCGCTACTGTCAGAACGAGTTGCGCCTGAACCGCCGCTTTGCGCCGGACCTTTACCTGGAAGTGCTCGCTATTGGCAACACGCCCCAAGACCCGCAGTGGGGAGGCGCGGGCACGCCGATCGAATACGCCGTCAAGATGCGCCGCTTCGATGAAGCCGGGCGACTCGACCGGGTCTGTGCCCTCGGCGAACTGCAAGCCTCGCATTTGTCCGATCTGG
>DATCIC010000553.1:0-4483 GCA_036508025.1 Rhodoferax sp.
TGCAAGACCTGTTTTTGAAAGCGCTGCGCCAGGGCGAGCGCTTTTGCGAGGTCGCGAACGCGCGCGCCTGGCTGTTCGAGGTAGCGCGCAACACGCTGGCGGACCATTTGCGGGTGGCACACCCCATGGTGGCCTTGCCCGACGATCTGGCCACACCCATTGACGACACCGACACCGTCGACACGCTCACCGCCTGCTTGCCACGCGTGCTCAGCGAATTGAGCCCGGACGACCGCGAAGCCATCACGCTGTGCGACCTGCAAGGCATGCGCCAAGCCGACTTTGCCAAAGCAAAAGGCCTGAGCTTGAGCGCGGCCAAATCCCGCGTGCAACGCGCCCGGCTGCGTTTGCGCACCCAGATGAGCCAGGTCTGCCAGGTGCAGGTGGATGACAGCGGCCGCGTGAGCGACTTTGTGCCGCGCCCTTTGCTTTGAATTTGCTATGAAAGTAATAGCTTCTTGTGCATACTGCATGCGGGCTAGAGGCCAGTTTGTTATAAATTTTTAGCAAAACTGCGTCTTTTGCCATGTTGGCCCGTCTTCACTGGTATGACCACGCTCACCGCCCCCCTCAAGTCCTGGCCGAGCCGCCAGCCCATCGTCTTCCTGTTTCTGGCCGGCATCGTCTGGCTGGCGCTGTACCAAACGCTCAACCCTGGGGCTGAAGCGCTGGTCGCAGCCCTCCCGGTCGATCGTGCCAGCCACTTGGGCGGCGCCTTGCAGTTTTTCCTTTACGACACACCCAAGGTGTTGATGCTGCTCACCGGTGTCGTGTTTGTCATGGGCATGATCAACAGCTACTTCACGCCGGAGCGCACGCGCGCCCTGCTGGCCGGGCGCAGCGAGGGCGTAGCCAACGTGATGGCGGCGTCGCTGGGCATCGTGACCCCGTTTTGCTCCTGCTCGGCGGTGCCCCTGTTCATTGGCTTTGTGCAGGCCGGCGTGCCGCTGGGGGTGACGTTCTCGTTCCTGATTTCCGCACCGATGGTCAATGAAGTCGCACTCACCCTCTTGTTTGGCATGTTCGGCTGGAAGGTCGCCCTGCTGTATTTGGGTTTGGGCTTGACGGTGGCGATTGTGGCTGGCTGGATCATTGGCCGCCTGAAGATGGAGGCCTACCTGGAAGACTGGGTGCGCGACATGCCCAAGATGTCGGCCGAATTTGAGGCCACCGGCATGACGCTGGGGGACCGCATCGAGGGCGGCTTCTCTGCGGTGCGTGAGATCGTGGGCAAGGTCTGGCCCTACATTTTGGGCGGCATTGCACTGGGGTCCCTGATTCACGGCTATGTGCCGGAGGATTTCCTGGCCAGCTTCATGGGCAAAGAAGCCTGGTGGTCGGTGCCGCTGGCCGTCATCATCGGCGTGCCGATGTACACGAACGCCGCCGGTGTGATCCCGATCGTGCAAGCCCTGCTGGCCAAGGGTGCGGCACTGGGCACGGTGTTGGCCTTCATGATGAGTGTCATCGCCCTCTCGCTGCCCGAGATGATCATCCTGCGCAAGGTGCTGAAAATCAGGCTGATTGCCACCTTTGTCGGCGTGGTAGCCAGCGGCATCCTGCTGGTAGGTTTTGTGTTTAACGCGGTGCTGTAACGGCATATTTTTCAACTTCATTTTCAAGGAACTGTCATGGACATCAAAGTACTCGGCACCGGTTGTGCCAACTGCAAAGCCACCGTTGCGCTCATCGCCCAGATCGCCCAAGCCAAAGGCGTTGAGATCAAACTGGAAAAGGTGGAAGAGCTGCAGGGCATCATGGGCTACGGCGTGATGAGCACACCCGGCGTGGTGATCAATGGCAAGGTCGTGCATGCCGGGGGCATCCCCAGCCGTGACAAGATTGAACAATGGTTGGCAACAGCGTAATTTGGAACCAGAAACAACGACGTGAATCCGCCATAAAGCACTTACTTCACACACAGGCAGTGCGCGGCGTGGACAATGTGCGTATGCATGCAGTTTCATTTGATGTTTGAAAAATGCAAGGAGTCGCCCCATGAACAAGCCCGTCCAACATTTCAACGATCTCTTTGCCCAGTTGGGCCTGCCGTGTGACGATGCAGGAATTCGTGCATTTCTGGCAGCCCACTCACCGCTGGCCGCCAGTGTGAGATTGCCCGAAGCCCCCTTTTGGACACCAGCGCAAAAAGCGTTCTTGCGCGAATCAGTCGCCCAGGATGCCGAATGGGCGGTATTGGTCGATCAACTGAGTGCAGCCCTGCGTGGGCCAGAAGGAACAAAGTAATTGAGTACCGGACACGACCACGACCACGACCACGACCATAGCCACGCCCCAGCCAACTTCAACCGCGCGTTTGCCATTGGCATTGTGCTCAATCTGGCGTTCGTCGGCATCGAGTCGTTCTATGGCTGGCGCGTCAACTCGCTGGCCCTGTTGGCTGATGCCGGGCATAACCTGAGCGATGTAGCAGGCCTGGTACTGGCCTGGGGCGGCGCGCTGGCGGGCAGGCTGCGACCGGATGCGCGCCACACTTACGGCTGGCAGCGGGCCTCGATTCTGGCGGCGTTTGCCAATGCGTTGTTGCTGCTGGTGGCGATGGGCGCGCTGGCCTGGGAGGCCATGGGGCGGCTGCTCTCATCAGCGGTTTCCTTGCAGGCACAAGGGGTCACCATCATGGTGGTGGCCGGGATTGGCATTGTCATCAACACGGCCACCGCGCTGCTGTTCATGCGCGGGCGTGAGGGCGACTTGAACATTCGCGGCGCCTTCCTGCACATGGCAGCCGATGCCTTGGTGTCGGCGGGCGTGATGGTGGCCGGTGCGCTGACACTCTGGATGGGCTGGACCTGGCTGGACCCAGTGGTGAGCCTGGGTATTGCCTTTGTCATTTTGTGGAGTACCTGGGACTTGTTCAAGCAATCCCTGCACATGCTGTTTGACGGTGTACCGCAGGGCATCGACCTGCTGGCGGTACGCGACTGCCTGGCGGCGTTGCCCGGTGTGGCCCGGGTGCATGACTTGCACGTCTGGGCCATGGGCACGTCGCAAGTGGCGCTGACGGCGCAACTGGTCATGCCGCAAGGCCAGGCCGACGATGCGTTTCTGGCCGATGCCACCCGGCGGATGCACGACCGTTTTGAAATTACGCATGTGACGCTGCAAGTCATGAAAGTACCGTTTACGCCACCCTGCTCAGACTTTTAAGCCGCAGCCCCGCCACACGCGGCAACTTGAGCGTGGCACAGAGTCCGCCTTGCGCGCGGTTGGCCAGCACCAGGTCACCGCCGTGCAGCAGTGCAATGTCTTTGGCGATAGACAAGCCCAGCCCGACACCACCGGTTGCACTACTGCGCGACGCATCGGGACGGTAGTAGGGTTCTGTGACGCGGGCGAGTTCACCGGGCTCGATGCCCGGCCCCTCGTCTTCGACTACGATGCGCAATTCATTGGCGTCATCTTCAACGCGCAGATGCGCACAAGCACCGTATTTGACGGCGTTGTCGATCAGGTTCTGCAGCGCGCGGCGCAGGGCCAACAAGCGCCCGGTATAAGGCGCCAGCGCCTGGCCCTGGATGCTGATTGGCCGCCCGAGCACCAGCGAGTCTTCGCTCATGCTGGCCAGTAGCGCATTGATGTCAATCGGGCGCACAGCTTCGCTGGTCTGCAAACCGCGCAAGTAATCCAGCGTGGTATCTATCATGGCGGCCATGGCATCCAGATCGGCGGCCATCTGGTCACGCAGCTTCTCGTCGTCAACCAACTCGGCGCGCAGCCGCAGGCGGGTGAGCGGCGTGCGCAAGTCGTGCGACACCGCTGCCAGCGCGCGTGAGCGCTCGTTGACCAAACGTTTGATACGTGCCTGCATCCGGTTAAAGGCCTGCGCGGCACGGCGCGTCTCGGTCGGGCCTGCTTCAGCCAAGGCGGGCGCATCCAGGTCACGCCCGAGCGTGTCGGCGGCCTGGGCGAGTTGCTTGAGCGGTTGGGTTGCCTGGCGCACGGCCAACATCGCGACCGCCGTCACGATCATCAGCGTGACAGCCAAGCGCAGGATCAGATCGCGGGGCAAAGCGGGGGTGTCGAGCTCGCGTCCGCCCGAAAATCTGACCCATTGACCGTCACGCAAGTGCACATCAAAGCTGCGCGGCATATTGCCGTGCATCATGCCCATACCGGCGGCGCCACCCAGCGGGCGAATTTCACGCGCACTGCCCAGGCGCGCGCTGAGCATGGCCCCAATCGCGCCGCGTGGCGGGTTTTGTGACACTTGATCCTCGGTGATCAGGGTCACTCGCCAATTGCCATATGACAGCGTTTCAAGCGCAGCGCTGCGCTCGGCTGGCGCAGTGGCCTCCAGGGCGCGCACAGCCTCAGCCATTCGATCAACAAAATTTTGACCGCGCGCCTGGGACACCACCGTAGCCCGCTCGCCCCACTGCAACCAGAAGCTAAGCCCCTGCGCCACCAGCAGCCCCAGCAGCAGGATCAGCGCCATGCGCACGAACAGACTGGACGGCAAGCC
>DATCIC010000554.1:0-7015 GCA_036508025.1 Rhodoferax sp.
TCCCAGGCCTGCCGCCGCACCGCGGGGGCGGCAATGGACAAGGCACCACGGGGTCGGGCAACCGGTGCTGTTGTTGTCGGCGCAGCAGCTGCAGGCGCCGGTGCCGGCGCGGGCACGACCGCTGCATCTACGGCGGGCTGAACTGAACCTTGCACCTCAATGTGAATGATCTCGGTGCCCACCGCCACCACCTGCCCTGCCGTGACGTTGAGCGACACCACGGTGCCCGCCACCGAGGACGGGATTTCGACCGTGGCTTTGTCGGTCATCACATCGGCCAGAATCTGGTCTTCGGCGACCACGTCGCCCACCTTCACATGCCAGACCACCAGTTCGACTTCGGCAATGCCTTCGCCAATATCGGGCATCTTGATTGTTTGAATGCTCATCTCATGCCTCCATCACACGTTTGAACGCCGCAGCCACCCGCGCGGGGCCGGGGAAGTAGGCCCACTCCTGCGCATGCGGGTAAGGGGTGTCCCAGCCCGCCACACGTTCAATCGGGGCTTGCAGGTGGTAGAAACAATGCTCCTGAATCAGGCTTGAGAGTTCAGCGCCCAGGCCGTTGGTGCGGGTCGCCTCATGCACGATCACGCAGCGGCCGGTTTTTTTGACCGAGGCCACCAGGGTGTCGAGGTCCAGCGGCCACAGGCTGCGCAGATCGATGATTTCAGCGTCCACCCCGCTCTCGTTCGCCGCCGCTTGCGCCACATGCACCATCGTGCCGTAGGCGATCACAGTCACGGCCGCCCCCGCCCGCACGACCGCCGCCGAGTCCAGCGGCACGGTGTAGTAACCCTCGGGCACCATGCCCAGCGGGTGTTTGGACCAGGGCACCACCGGATTCTCGTGGTGGCCATCAAAGGGTCCGTTGTAGAGCCGTTTGGGCTCCAGAAAAATGACAGGGTCGTCGTTCTCAATCGAGGCAATCAGCAGCCCCTTGGCGTCATAGGGGTTGGACGGCATCACGGTGCGCAGGCCGCAGACCTGGGTGAACATGGCCTCCGGGCTCTGACTGTGGGTTTGTCCGCCGTAGATGCCGCCGCCACACGGCATGCGGATGGTCATGGGGCAGGTAAAGTCACCGGCCGAGCGGTAACGCAAGCGCGCCGCCTCCGACACAATCTGGTCGGTGGCGGGGTAAACGTAGTCGGCAAACTGGATCTCGACCACCGGGCGCAGGCCGTAGGCGGCCATGCCAACGGCCGTGCCAACGATGCCGCCCTCGGAGATGGGGGCATCAAACACGCGCTGGTTGCCGTACTTCTGCTGCAGCCCTTCGGTGCAGCGGAACACGCCGCCAAAATAGCCCACGTCCTGGCCATACACGACCACATTGGGGTCACGCGCGAGCATCACATCCATGGCGGAGCGCAGCGCCTGGATCAGGGTCATCGGCGTTTTGTTGAGAGTGGTGTTGTCGGTCATGCTCAAGCTCCCAACTCTTCGCGCTGCGCGCGCAAGTGTGCGGGCATCTCTTTGTAGACGTCTTCAAACATCGCCTCCAGGCGTTGCGGCCGGCCGTCGGCCAGGGTGCCGTAGCGCTCGGCCTCTTTCTGCGCCGCCGCGACCTGCGCTTCGAGCTCTTTTTGCGCCGCTTCGTGCTCGGCATCCGACCAGGCACCGAGTTTGATCAAATGCTGCTTGAGGCGCGCAATCGGGTCGCCCAGCGGAAAGCGTGCCGCGTCGTTGGCCGGGCGGTACTTGCTGGGGTCATCCGACGTGGAGTGCGGTCCGGCGCGGTAGGTCACCCACTCAATCAGCGTCGGGCCAAAGTTGCTGCGCGCGCGCTCCAGCGCCCAGCGGGAGGCGGCATAGGCGGCCAAAAAATCATTGCCATCAACGCGCAGCGAGGCAATGCCACTGCCAACGCCGCGCGCGGCAAAGGTGGTGCCTTCGCCCCCGGCGATGGCCTGAAAGGTGGAAATCGCCCACTGGTTGTTGACCACGTTGAGAATGACCGGCGCGCGGTACACATGGGCAAAGGTCAGACCGGTGTGAAAGTCAGCTTCGGCGGTAGCACCGTCGCCAATCCAGGCCGAGGCCACCTTGTCATCCCCCTTGATGGCCGAGGCCATGGCCCAACCCACCGCCTGAATCACCTGCGTCGCCAGATTGCCCGAGATCGAGAAAAAGCCCTGCTTTTTGCTCGAATACATCACCGGCAACTGACGCCCCTTCATCGGGTCACGCTCATTTGAATAGAGCTGGCAGATCATGTCCACCATGTTGTTGTCTTCGCGCGCCAGCAGCAGACCTTGCTGGCGGTAGGTCGGAAAGCACATGTCGCCCTCGCCCAGCGCCAGCGCGTGAGCGCAGGCAATGGCTTCTTCACCCAGGCACTGCATGTAGAACGACATTTTTTTCTGTCGCTGCGCGATCAACATGCGGGCATCAAAGGCGCGCGTGAGCAGCATGGCGCGCAGGCCCCGGCGCAGAAACGCCACATCAACCTGTGGTGCCCAAGGCCCCACCGCCAGGCCCTCGTCGTCCAGCACCCGGATCAGCGCAAACGCCAGATCACTGGTTTGAGCGGCCGCCACATCCACCGGGGGGCGGCGCTTGGCGCCGGCAGCGGACAGGGGAAGGTAAGAAAAATCGGTTTCATGACCAGGTCGCCCGGTGGGCTCCGGCACATGCAGATGAAGGGTTTCGCGCTTGGGCATCGATCGGTCTCCTTGCAGGGTCGTGTCCTGCATTCGGTGGTCTGTAGATCAGCTCAGGCAGCCTGACAGGTAGTCGAGCCACTTGAGCCACCAATGCAGCAATGCTTGCGGGATCACCGCAGGCATTGCCTGGCCGATGAAGCATAACGGATTTATTTCACCGCCCTTTGCGCCTCGACCCTATTTTCCAGCCGCCGGTTTGAGCGCCTTCAGCCCCGAAAGCGCTTGCGCGTCAGCGCCAGCGCGATCCAGAAGCCACCCACCGTATACGCCACCAGCACCAGCGCATGACGCAGCACATGCGTCGGCCACTGGTCCATGAACAGGGGGCGCACCAGTTCCACCGCGTTGGTCAGCGGCAGCCAGCTTGAGATCAGGCGCACGACCTCAGGCAATTGCTCCAGCGGAAAAAAGATGCCACTCAGGAACATCATCGGTGTCAAAAACAGCGTGAAGTAGTAGGTGAAGAAGTCATAGCCGGTGGCCAGTGCGTTGAAAATCAGCGCAATGCAACTGAAGGTGATGCCCACGCCCAGCAGCACCGGCCAGGCCACCAGTAATTTGGGTGAATAGCTGATGCCCAGGGCCAGCATCACGCCCAGAATGGCCGTCACGGTGAACAGCGCCTTGAACGCCGCCCACAGCATTTCGGCCAGCACGATGTCGTCCAAGTTGACCGGCGCGTTCATGATGCCGTCCCAGGTTTTTTGCACATGCATGCGCGAAAACGCCGAGTACAGCGCCTCAAAACTGGCCGCCTGCATGGCGCTCATGCAGATCGAGCCGCTGGCCAAGAACAGGATGTAGGGCACGGGCGTGCCGTCAACGCTGATCTTGCCCACCAGCGCGCCCATGCCGTAGCCGAAGGCGACCAGCCACATCAAGGGCTCGGCAATATTGCCCACCAGACTCGGGATGGCCAGCTTGCGCCAGACCAGCAGGTTGCGCAGGAATACCGGCCACCAGCGCATGGAGAGCTCGGGCGCGCGCCAGACGCTGCGGGATTGGGTCATTTGCATTCGCGTGCTTTCAAAAATTCAAGTTTTCGGGATGAAGTGCTCATGCGTCCTCCCTGATCTGGCGGCCTGTGAGTTTGAGGAAAAGGTCTTCCAGATTGGCCGGGCGGTGCAGCGTGCGCAGCTGCGGGTAAGCCACCAGGGCTTGCATCAGCGGCTTGGCGTCAAGCGTGTAGAAGAACACCGTCTCACCACTGACTTCAACCCGCACCGCCAGGGCTTTGAGGGGTGAATCCATCAGCCCCAGCGCACCGGCGCCAAAGACCTCGACCACATCGGGCTCCAGATGCTGGGCGATCAAATCACGCGGCGATCCTTCGGCAATCTTCTTGCCATGGTCCACCACCAACAGCCGGTTGCACAGCCGCTCGGCCTCGTCCATGAAGTGGGTGGTCAGCAAGATGGATTTGCCCTCACTCAGCAACATCTGCAGGCGCTCCCACATGAGGTGGCGCGCCTGCGGGTCCAACCCGGTGGTGGGCTCGTCCAGCAGCAGCAGGCGCGGGTTATTGACCAGCGCGCGCGCCAGGCTCAAACGCCGCTTCATGCCGCCCGAGAGTTCGCCTGGCTTGGCGTCGGCCTTGTGGGTCAGCGATCCAAACTGCAGCAACGCGGGGATGCGTTCACGAATTTGCGCGTCTCTCAATCCGAAGTAGCGGCCATAGACCAGCAGGTTTTCAGCACACGAAAAGTCGGGGTCGAGCGTGTCGAACTGGCTCACCACACCCAGCTGCGCCTTGATGGCCAGCGCGTCACGCGGCATGTGCAGGCCAAACGCCGTGACCAGCCCCTCATCGGGGACGGTCAGGCCCAGACACATGCGAATGGTGGTGGTTTTGCCCGCGCCGTTGGGACCGATCACGCCCAGGCACTCGCCCGGCGCGATTTCAAAAGACATGTCGCTCACCACCGTCGCATCGCCGTAGCGTTTGACCAAATGTTGGACAGAAAGGATGGATTCACTCATGGGCGGCATTGTCGCTGAGTTAGATAAAATTGCCCCTCCCCTCATTGTTTTTTTGAACGGACGCGGCAACGCGCAAACCTCATGACCACACTCGGCACGCCACTCTCCCACCACGCCACCAAAGTCATGCTGCTCGGCAGCGGCGAACTCGGCAAAGAAGTCATCATTGCGCTGCAGCGTCTGGGGGTGGAAACCATTGCGGTGGACCGCTATAACCACGCGCCCGGCCAGCAGGTGGCGCACCACGCCCGCACCATCACCATGAGCGACCCGGCGCTACTCAAGGCCTTGATCCTGGCGGAAAAGCCCGACCTGGTGGTGCCCGAGATTGAAGCCATTGCCACCCCGATGCTCGAAGTGCTGGAAGCCACCGGCGTGGTGCGCGTCATCCCGACCGCGCGCGCGGCGCGCCTGACCATGGACCGCGAAGGCATTCGCCGCCTGGCGGCCGAAACGCTGGGCTTGCCCACCAGTCCGTACCAATTTTGCGACTCCTTTGAAGAACTGCAAGCCGCCATCGAAGGGGGCATTGGCTACCCCTGCATCGTCAAACCGGTGATGAGCTCATCGGGCAAGGGGCAAAGCAAAATCAGTGGCGCCGCCGATGTACAAAAAGCCTGGGATTACGCCATGGCCGGTGGCCGCGTCAGCCATGGCCGCGTCATCGTCGAAGGCTTCATTGACTTTGACTACGAGATCACCCTGCTCACGGTGCGTGCCCGCGGTGCAGACGGTCAGATCGAAACCCATTTTTGCGAGCCCGTGGGCCACGTGCAGGTCAACGGCGACTATGTGGAAAGCTGGCAGCCGCACCCGATGCACCCGGCTGCCCTGGAAAAAGCCCGCCACATTGCCAAGACCGTCACCGATGACTTGGGGCTGGGTGTGGACGGCCAGCCCTCAGGCCTGGGGATTTTTGGCGTGGAACTGTTCATCAAGGGCGAGCAGGTCTGGTTCAGCGAAGTCAGCCCGCGGCCACACGACACCGGCCTGGTGACGCTCACCACCCAATGGCAAAGCGAATTTGAACTGCACGCCCGCGCCATTTTGGGCCTGCCGGTCAACACCGCGCTGCGCAACCCCGGTGCCAGCGCCGTGATCTACGGCGGTGTCGACGCCAAGGGCATCGTGTTTGACGGTGTCGATGAAGCGCTGCGCGTGCCCGGCACCGACCTGCGCCTGTTCGGAAAACCCGAGAGCTTTGTGAAGCGCCGCATGGGTGTGGCGCTGGCCGCGCACGCTGACGTGGAACAGGCACGGGTCAATGCCAAACTGGCAGCGTCGAAGGTGAAGCCGCGCGCAGCGTGAGTTTTAAGCTGTTAAATAAATAGCTATTCACGCTTATTCGACGGGGGCTAGAGCCTGATTTCTCATAAATATAGACAGTCGCAGCTGTCCACTCAAAAACAGACCGATGGCGCCTAAGGCATTACCGCAACCCGGCGCTTCTTCACGATAACCACCGGTGCCGGGGATTCCTTGCGGGCCACCAGCCAGGGCGGTGTCTCTATTGAAAACACCGGATTCGATTCCTTGGGCGCATTGGCAACAGCCTTTGCAATCTCCTTGGTTTTCAGAGGCACCAGGTGGTCGCCAACCACCTGTACATACTCACCTTCAGCTGTCATGGCCAGCGCACCAACCTGCGCGCCCTTGCTCACGCTGCCAAGCAGCTTCAGATCGTCGCCTTCGGGCCGTTCATACGTGTGCCTGGACCAGGCTGTCCTGCCAAGGATAACCCGCCAGCCCGGCTTGCGCGGTTTCAAAAGTTGTTTACTGTTGGAGGGGGAGGTTTCGGAGGAAGGCTGAACTTGCATCAGGTAGGTGATTGGTTTGGTTCGATTCCTAAGCACTGAACTTGGCGTAATACTGCGCCACAGCCGGTGTTTGGGCAATACGCTGCATATGTGCATTCAGTGCAGGCGCGACCTTTTCCACCAGATCGGCAGGCACATGATCCAGACGACCGGACTTGAGGACGCTCACATCGGCAAAAACCTTCAGATCAGCAACAGTGAGACGATTGTCAGCAAAGTATTCACCGCCATGGGCCTGCAACTGACTTTGCAGCCAGCCAAGGTACACCGGCATGGAGCCATTGACCAGGGCAGCGCGAGCTTCCCTTTGGGCATCGCCCGTCATGCGAAAAGTCGGGCCCATCTTGACGCTGGCTTCCTCCACCACGTACATCACCTCGTCGCACAAAAGCGCCTGATACGCGTCAAACGGGTACAGACCTGCCAGCTTGCCCGCGTATCGAAGAATCGAATCGCACTGCGTCACCTGCACGCCATCCACCATCAGGGTGGGCACCTGGCCAAAAGGTGTGGACTGGCGCACCTCGGCAAATTCAGCAAACGTAAAGC
>DATCIC010000555.1:0-14023 GCA_036508025.1 Rhodoferax sp.
TTGATTTCAAGTTCCGTCAGGCGTTGTTCGGTGTCGTTGGGGTGGTCCATGCCCGTATTGGACCTGAAATTGAAGTGCGTACCAAGTACGTGCCACCAGCCGGACCAAGCCAGCGCCACGACGGGCCGATTCCAGGCGCAACGTTATCTACCGCACAGACGCTGGCGCAACATCCTCCTACATTGGCACCAAGCCGGTTCGCACCCCGCGCAGCCGAATCAGGAGCCAGTTCATGAACCTCCCCCGCACAAACTCCGCTTTGCCGCACGGTTGGGCCGACGACTTCGCCGCGCGTCAACGCACGCTGCAGCAATGGTGGTACCGCTTGCCCGCCGGGTTGCGCTCGCCAGTCTGGTCGACCATTTTGGGAGGTCTCGTCATCCTGGGCCTGCTGCTGGTTTTCCAGCAGGTCGTGCATGAGGCTGTGCAGCAAGGCGAGTTACGGCACAAGGCCGACGCCCTTCATGCCGAGGCAACTTGGCGCTGCAAAATCTTGCCGGCCCGGGGTGCAAGCGACAGTTGCCTGTTGCAACTGAGCGCGTCGGCCAACGGCAGCGGCCTGTCAAGCCCCGAAAATACGCAACTGGCAAGCCAGTGAGGCGATCCGCCAGCGGTCTCAACGAGTCGGCGCAGCCGGGTCATGCTGAGTACATCAATGTCCTGGCATTCGATGCCGACGTGGAGAAATGACGAAGCTTTCTGACGGGTGTTGTCTTCATGATGAAACTCCAAAAGAGCTGATCTGCGCATGCTCACGGCGGTGAATCAGTGGCAAAGTTACGAGGTCTTGCTGCCATGTGCAACATCGGTGGGGGGCTCGACTCTAAAAAATGCGGAGCTGTCGGGCTGCGGTGGCCGCCGTTTGCAACAACAATCAACAACCCCCAAGTCAGCATCATCATCTTTCACCTTATCATTTTCGCTATCAGAATCATAGCGGCGGCGCTGGCGGACGGCCCCCGCTTGCACGGCGCGTTTCGCGCAGCATAAAGAGATAAAGCCCCTCCACCTTGTCGCGCGCCCACGGCGTTTTGCGCAAAAATTTCAGACTAGACGCCATGCTGGGGTCGCTGGCGAAGCAGCGCACCGGAATGCGCTCCGCAAGTCCCGCCCAGCCGTAATGCGCCACCAGCGCGGTGACGATGGCCTCCAAGGTGAGCCCATGCAGGGGGTTGCGAATTTGGGCGGGAGTTTGGCCGGGTGGTGTATTGGGTGGGGAAGGAGGCGTTTGCATACTGCGATTTTGACATCGCCCGGATAAGCGTCCATGGGCGTGTCATAACGTTTGCTCTTTGACCACTTGGCGCGCACAGCGTCGTATGCGCCCTGCCATTTGAGACCTCCGCCCATTGATTTCCATCCCGGACAGCAGCGGCAGGCAGCAAGCCAGCTAGAATACGCGGCTTGGAAGCGTGGCAGAGTGGTCGATTGCACCGGTCTTGAAAACCGGCAAACCGCAAGGTTTCGTGAGTTCGAATCTCACCGCTTCCGCCATTAATATGAAAAAAGTCCTTTTAAATCAAGGACTTTTTTTGCAGCATGAATTAACTATCAAACCAACTATCAAATAAGGGATAGCTTGATTTGGGAATTCCTGCTTAGTTGCCTATGTTTGTCAATCCAACCACTTTAGACAAGCTTCATTCAATCCGAATTTCAGTCCAGACCTACAAAAATAGTAGGTCTGGACTGCACGTCACTAAATCGTCTATCTGCACGAACGGGATGTGCTTAATCGTGGCAATGAAGTGATGGCCTGACTTGGGTGTTATTGGGCCTTGTTGGGCCTTCAGAACTGCCGCACTGGACAAGGCAGGAAGAATCACAAAGAAGTGTCAAGCTTAGGACATTGGTGACATGGCGTATTCGCCCCTGTGTGAGTAATAATTGGCAGGGTGACCAATTGGCATCGGGGGCAAGACGTCAATTCAGATTCTTTGCCTGGTGCTGGAATTTGCGAATTTTCAATCAACTATTTACAAATAATTCATGTCAAAAAGACTCGTCATTACGGCAGCATCCATCGCATTATTGGCTTTTTCTATTTCATCGTGTTCCACCGTGGCACCAAGTCAAGGTTATCGCTCTGCAGGCTCAACTGCAGCTCCGTGGCAAATCAGTGGTGAGCTCTTCGACTTCACGAACGTGAAAATATTCATCAATGGGGCAAAAATCATTGACGAGAGAGTGTCCTTGCTTTCTGGAGACGGCGATTTTCAAGGCGCATACAACGGCAAACAAATCATGGCAAGTTGCTCTACCAGTTCAGGGTTGTTGACGACGGCGACGAAGTGCATTGTTTTTGTAGAGAATGAAAGAGCAGCCACGCTGAGCTTTTGAGTGTCGCACCGCGAAGGAATCAGCCCTAGTTTTTCGTGTTACCCGCGCGATTCTGACCTCGGTATCAATCGAATCAATTTCGGGTCATGCACGTGGCTCGTTTACCAAAACTCTCCATGCAAAAATATCTAAAGTCAATTTCAGCAGTCATCCTAACTTTAACCCTGTCGGCCTGTGTCACCAATGCACCCCGTCCCGTAATTCAACTGGCTAGCTATGACCTCAGAGTCAACCAGTCGAGCAGGGACGAGGTCTTCATTGACGACATTGGAATTAGTCTCAAGCCAATCATGCTTGAACACGCTAAATCCAATGAAAGTCTGTTTGCCTCATACAACTATTGGAACCCGGCAAATCCCAAACAAAATGGCCGAATTAGAAGCCTGCTGGTGAGTCTCCCAGTCTTTGAGGCACAAGTCACAAACTCAAGTGGTCAGTCGGTCAGCTTTTTGAAAGCAGCAATGCGTTTGGTGGATGATTCAGGCAACAGTTACCAAGCTCAACTCAAACAAGACGTCGTCGATTTTGCGGAAGGTCAGCTTGACTCCATGCAAAGCCGTGGATGGGCGATGGACCGAGCGGCAGCGCTAGGTGCGGCAAGAAACCTCAAATTGCTTGATAAAAACTTTGAAAGTCTCCCTGGACTCGTCGAGAAACGTATTCTTGCCTTCGATATTGGCAATGCTGCCAATGAAAATGCGTACCGCGAAATGTTGAAGAATACGAAGTACCTTCGCGTGATGTTCTATAACGTCCCCGTTAAGTTTGACCAAGCGGGAAATGTTACAAAAGTCGCGAAATATGAATACCTGTTTGATGTCGTCAAGAGATAGCTATCAAACGAATACACCATTGAAGAGCTCGCGTCCATCAATGACGAGCTGTGCGACTTGCAGCGCGAATGAAGCAGGCTAAGGGACCATTGGCCGCTTTGAGAATTATCCCTGTCGCCGACCAGGACTAACAATGCAGTTCATTCTGTCGTGACCTGAATCTCTTTCGCTGAGCGCTGAGGTTGTCCTGTGTTTGGGCGGATTGAGGCTGACGAGCCAGGGAATCAATGAGCTTAATCTGTTCGTCCAGATAGCCGCACTCAGCGTTGCGGGTTGATGCTTTTCCGACAGTGCCCGCCGTCGGGAGATTCGTCGCGACGGATTGATATTGAACTTGCGGTGATGCAGTTATCGGCATCTGAGGCGCCACCGTGCCAACGTAGGCCGTGTTGACCGTCACGCTGCTTACCTTTGAGCCAGTGGGGCAATCGCTGTCCGTGAAAGTCACTTGGCCATTGACCATGCATTTGGTGACTGTTCTGTCACCAGAGTGCACTGGCGCCGATCTGTTGGCTGAATCCTGTTGGCCCAGCTGCGATGTTGGAGGTCGGTAAATTCGCTTACGCTCGATGGGATCAGTTTCAGGCACTGCCACCCCGATGCTCGGATTTATTGCCTTGACGGGATATCTCGACGACTCCCACCAAAGAAATGATTTGTACAGCAAAAACAAAATTGAGACCCAGGTCAGGATCATCCAGAGATTTGATTGCAGCGTGCTAACTTGCTGTGACCGTTCCCACATTTTCTCTTTAGGCCGCCGCTCATGCATGTAATCACGGTCTGAAAGGCCCATTTCAAATCTCCCCGGCACAGACGCCAATTTTGTTGAGTCAGTTTAAACGCATTAGAGATTGGATGGAGTCCGAATTTTTGGACTGGTTATTGTGTGGGCAGTCAGACGAAGGTGCCTGTCGTCGCTAACTCCTGGGCAATTGCCGGGGAGTTTATGGGGAGCAACAAAAAGCGAGGCCGAGTTTACTCTTGGGTACCGCTGCATCTCAGCGACGCCGCCAACACCTGCTCACCTCGCAGCTTCTTGATCGCATGGAAGAAAGCCGCGGAGCACTATCCACCACCCGCAGAGCGAGCCCTTGACCACCTCGGGCTCCTTGACGGCGTTAGATCTGCCTCAGCGAGTCGGCTGGGCGAGCTGTATGAGAACTATCCCTGGATTCAAGTAGCCCTCGCAGCGCTCCGCAGACAATTCGTGCCGATAGACAGGGAGCAATTGTTGGAGCTTTGGACAAACCAGCGAGTTCTCCTAGCCATTACAAGTGCAAGCGGAGATCTACCAAGGAACGCTCCGGTCGGCCTTGTTGATGGAGATGAGCTGAACGCATTACTCACTGCGATGAAGAACGTTGCCGTGATGGAGGAGCGCGTCAACGGAAAAATTAACGTTCCCGACATTTTCCGTGTCGAGGCCGAGATTCTTCGTAAAGGTGGCGTCGCTGTCCCCCCGACGTTGCTGAGGCACGGCGGTCTATTCGGGCTGGGAGCAGCCTGACTGACAGAAGGAGATTTATGCTTCATGTCCACTTCGGGTCGGATTCTGCCGATGACCGCTGAAAGTTGAATGGCCCTTGTCAGTCTAAACGCGCCATCTGAGTGGCCTGGTTTGCGCTGGAATGGAATAAGTTGTAACTTGTAGACAGCTTTTTTCGAGCAATAGACAAAAAAAAAACCTCGCTACCATTATGGCAGCGAGGTTTTTTTACTAAAGAATACTTTTTTCAATGCCGCAAGTCGGCTTCTGAAAAGGCGCTAAGCCACTAATTCAAGCGCTACGCGTAGGGCGCTTCTTGGCGTCGCGCGGCACAAACACCTTGCCGCCGTTACCGGATTTCGCACCCATCGGCTTGCCAAATGCTGGCTTGCGGGCGCCAAAGTCGCCACGCGGCGCAGCACCGTCGTTGCGGGCACCGGCAAAACGGTCATTGAAACCGCCTTTGCGTTCGTAGTTGAAGCCTTCGGGTGCACCACCACTGCGCGCATCGCGTTGACCGAAGCCGTTATTGCTGGCATTTTGATAACCGTTGTTGCCTGAATCACGGGGCGCGCCCGCGTTTCTGTCGGCAAAGCCACCACGATTGGCGCCGAAACCGCCTGCACGGCCACCGCCGCCAAAACCACGCTCACGGGATTGGTAGTCACCGCCACCATTGCGACTGTCGCGGCCGCCGAAATTGGCGTTGGGGCGCGAGTCAGGGAAACGCTGTTGCGGCTCCATACCGGGAATGGTTTCACCCTTGAACTGCTGATGGGTGTAGTGCTCAATGTCCATGATCTTGCGCCGATCACGGAACTCGGCAAAGGTCACGGCAATGCCGTCACGCCCGGCGCGACCGGTGCGTCCAATACGGTGGGTGTAGTCTTCTGCCTTCATCGGCAAGCCAAAGTTGAACACGTGCGTGACTGTGGGCACGTCGATGCCGCGCGCGGCCACATCAGTCGCGACCAGAATCTGCACCTGACCTTGGCGCAGCGCCATCAAGCGTCGGTTGCGCAGGCCCTGGCTTAAAGCGCCGTGCAAGGCAACGGCAGAGAAGCCTTCTTGCTGCAGGTCGTTGGCCAGGCCGTCGCATTCGATCTGGGTGCTGGCAAATACCAGCGCCTGGTTGATGGTGGTGTCGCGCAACCAGTGATCCAGCAATTTGCGCTTGTGCTGGGCGTTGTCAGCCCAGAACAGCTTTTGGCTGATGTTGGCGTGTTTTTCTTGCGGCGAATCGATCTGCAAACGCTGGGGTTCACGCATGACACGTGAGGCCAGTTGCTGGATGCGCGGTGCAAACGTGGCACTGAACATCATGGTTTGCTTGCGCTCAATGGTCAACTGGTTGATTTCCGCCAGGTCATCCGAGAAACCCAGGTCCAGCATGCGGTCGGCTTCGTCCACCACCAGGAACTGCACCTGATCCAGCTTGATTTGCATGGAGCGCTGCAGATCCAGCAAACGCCCCGGTGTGGCGACCACGAGGTTGGCATTTTGCAGCTTGGCAATTTGCAACTGGTAAGGCATGCCGCCGACAATGTTGGCAACGCGCAGACCGCGGCAATGCTGTACCAGATCAATGGCGTCGTGGGCGACTTGTTGCGCCAATTCGCGCGTCGGGCAAACGATCAGGGCGCCAGGTGCGGCCGGTGCGAAATGGCGCGGGTTGGTCGGGTCCTTGCGCTTGGCGCGCTTCGGGGGCGCCTCGCCTTTGGCAGCAGCTTCGGCCACGGCGCGCTCGAAATCGCTACGTTCTTTCGCCTCGGCTTGCGCCATTTGCGTCAGCAGGGTGTGCAACACGGGCAACAGAAAAGCAGCGGTCTTGCCACTACCTGTCTGACTGGACACCATCAGGTCAATGAAGCGCGCTGCGTCGTCGCTTGCACTGTGGCCTTGCATGGCCAGGGGAATGGTTTTGAGCTGCACCGTGGTGGGCTGGGTGAAACCCAAGTCTTTCACGGCTTGAATCAACTCGGGCGCCAGGCCCAGGGTGACAAAGCCATTGGGGACCTCGGCAACAGCCTCAACGGCGGCAGGCACCTCGGCAATTTGAATTGCCGTAGCCACTTGCGACACGTTTTGCGTCACTTCGACGGTGTCATTGGAAAAGTTTTCGACAAGCGATGTTTCGCCCGTCGCTTGAATAGCGTCAGTCATGAATTTACTCACACGCGAGCGCCGCAAGGTTTGCGACTGCTCCGTCAATGGTTAAAAAACATCAACCATCAAACGAAACCTGCTCTGACTCACAAGGAGTTCAATCAGCGCTGGGACCCTTTTGTGGAAAACGCAAATGCGAATTCGCTGTGGGCCTGTGAATGAAGGGAGATGTACAAATATGCACGGCAGTTTGCAGTGCAACCGTGGATTATGCCACGGATTCGGGTTTCTACCTAATCAGCCATCCTGATGAAGTGTTTCCGGTAGTGCTCCAGTTCGTCAATCGACTCGTGCACGTCGGCCAAGGCGGTGTGGCGCTGCTTCTTTTTGAACGATTTGTACACATCGGGGCGCCATCGTTTGGACAACTCCTTGAGCGTGCTCACATCCAGGTTGCGGTAGTGAAAAAAAGCCTCCAGCTTGGGCATGTACTTCGCCAGAAAACGTCGATCCTGCCCGATGCTGTTGCCGCACATGGGCGAGATCTTCCTGGGCACATACTGGCTCAGGAATTCGATGAGCTGCGCCTCAGCTTGCGCCTCCAGCAAGGTCGATGCCTTGACCTTGTCTGTCAGACCGGTCTTGCCATGCGTGCCGGTGTTCCATTTGTCCATCTTGCCAAGCAGTTCATCACTTTGGTGGATCACCAGCACCGGGCCTTCAATTCGGCATTCAAGGTTGGGGCCGGTGACGATCACGGCAATCTCAATGATCCGTTCAATCTCCGGGTCAAGGCCCGTCATCTCGCAATCAAGCCACACCAGGTTTTGGTCGGATTTGGCCAGCGTTGCGCTCGCCACAGGGGTGTTGGTGGAATCCATGGTGACAATTGTCGCCGATGGCATAAACTCGCTCGCCATGGCTGATCCGTTTCCCTCTCTTTCCCTTTCGTTGGTGTTGACCTTCGTTTTTGTGGCGACGCTGCTCGCCGGTCTGGTGTTGAACGTCTGGCTCAGCTCCCGGCAGATCCGGCATGTAGCACAACACCGTGGGCAAGTGCCGCCGGCCTTCGCCCAGACCATCCTGCTTTCCGCGCACCAGAAAGCGGCCGACTACACCGTCACCAAGGCACGTTTTGGTTTGCTGGAGCTGACGCTGGGTGCTGCCGTTCTTTTGGGTTGGACCTTGCTAGGCGGGCTGTCAAGCCTCAACCAGGCGCTGCTCGGGTGGCTGGGCGGCGGCATGGGGCAACAGCTTGCGCTGCTCGCGGCGTTTGTACTGATCAGCGGCCTGATCGATTTGCCCGTGACCTTGTACCAGACCTTCGTGATCGAGGAGCGCTTTGGCTTCAACAAGATGACGCCCAAGCTCTGGCTGCTCGATTTGCTCAAGTCAAGTCTGATCGGTGCCGTCGTGGGCCTGCCGATTGCCGCACTGATTTTATGGATGATGGGTGCGACGGGTAGCTGGTGGTGGCTGTGGGCCTGGGGCGTGTGGATGGGTTTCAATTTGCTCCTGCTGCTGATCTACCCGACCTTCATTGCGCCGCTGTTCAACAAGTTTGCGCCACTGGAGGATGAAACACTCAAGGCCCGCGTGACGGCGTTGATGAAACGTTGCGGCTTTGCCGCCAAGGGCTTGTTTGTAATGGATGGTTCTAAACGCAGCGCCCACGCCAACGCCTACTTCACCGGCTTTGGCGCATCCAAGCGGGTGGTGTTTTATGACACCCTGCTGGCCAAGCTGTCAGCAGGTGAAGTGGACGCCGTGCTGGCGCACGAACTGGGCCACTTCAAGCACAAGCACATCATCAAGCGCATCGTGTCCATGTTTGCCCTCAGCCTGGTGGGCTTTGCCCTGCTGGGCTGGCTGGCAACGCAGGCCTGGTTTTATGCCGGGCTGGGGGTACAGCCCAACCTGGGTGCGCCCAATGACGCACTGGCGCTGTTGTTGTTCATGCTGGCCTTGCCAGTTTTCAGCTTCTTCATCGCGCCTTTCATGGCCCATTTCTCGCGCAAGCATGAGTTTGAGGCCGATGCCTATGCCGTGCGTCAGACCAGCGGCCCGGACCTTGCCACGGCTCTGCTCAAGCTGTATGAAGACAACGCCTCGACGCTGACACCGGACCCGCTGTATGTGAAGTTCCACTACTCGCATCCGCCGGCGTCCGAGCGTCTGGCGCGGATGACAACCTGAACACAGCGACCGAATGACGCCATGAACACTATTCATAAGACAAATGAGGCTCCAGCCCCCGTCAGACCTGCGTTTAAAGCTACAGAAATTGTAGCAAATCTGGCCAAACTGGAAGGTTGGCGGCTGACTGGCGATGGTGCCACGGTGGCCATTGAAAAGACCTTCACCTTTGCGAATTACCACGAAACCATTTCCTTCGTGAATGCGGTGGCCTTCATCGCGCATAGGCAAGATCACCACCCCGACTTGTCGGTGCATTTCAAGCGCTGCGTGGTGCGCTTCAGCACCCATGACGTGGGCGGCCTCTCGATGGCCGATTTTGACTGCGCGGCGCGGGTCGACGCACTGTTGGCATGATGACAGCGCACCAAGGACACGCTTGATGGAACGGGCCACACTCGACCGCGGCCTGATCGTCGCCAACTATGGTCGCCACTTTCTGGTCGAGACACCGGAAGGAAAGCGACTGATTTGCCATTCGCGCGGCAAGAAAAGCCAGGGGCTGGTGGGAGACCGCGTCCTGTGGCAGGCCTCGCAGGACGAAGGCACGATTGAAAAGATCGAAGAACGTCGCAACGTGTTTTACCGTCAGGACGAAATTCGCACCAAGTCATTTGCGGCCAATCTGGACCAGATATTGATCCTGATCGCGGCGGAACCCGAGTTCTCCAGCAGCCAGCTTTCGCGCGCGTTGATCGCGGCAGAGGCGGAGCACATCACGCCCATCATTGCTCTCAACAAAAGTGATCTGGTCGAGCCCTTTGCGCGCGCCTGGGCGTGGCTACGGCCTTACCGGCAAATGCATTACGGCGTGCTGCCGCTGTCCCTCAGACAGTCAGGTGACGTCGATCGTGCCGAACTGCTCAAGTTGCTGCGCGGCAAAACGACGCTGGTGCTGGGGCCGTCGGGCGCGGGCAAAAGCACCTTGATCAACCTGCTGGCACCGGGCGCACTGGCGCAGACGGGCGAGATTTCGCAAGCCCTGAACTCGGGCAAACACACCACCACCAGCACCACGTGGTACTGGGTCGATGCGGACAAGACCACGGCTTTGATTGATTCACCGGGCTTCCAGGAGTTTGGCCTGAACCACATCGACCCGGCGCAATTGGCCGCTTACATGCCGGACTTCAAACCCCATGTGGCCAACTGCAAGTTCTATAACTGCAGCCACCTGCATGAACCCGGTTGCGGCGTCATGGCAGCCGTCAAACCCGACGGTAGCCCGGACGGGATAAGCGCGAACCGCTATAAGATTTACAGCGACTTGTATGCGGAGTTAAGCCAGCGCCGCAAGTACTGAGCCCAGCGCCTGCACCAAAGCATCGCATTGTGCTGGCGTGCCGATGCTGATACGCAAGTACTGCTCGATACGGGGCAGTTTGAAATGCCGCACCAGCACACCACGTGCACGCAGGGCGGCGGCGATAGCGGCCGCATCATGGTGCGGATGCCGTGCAAACACAAAATTAGCCTGTGACGGCAGCACCTTGAAGCCCAAATCCTCCAACGCCAGCACCAGCCCTTCGCGGCTGCTCATGACGGCGCGGCGCGTCTGCTCGAAATAAGCCTCATCCTCAAACGCCGCCACCCCACCGGCAATGGCCAATCGGTCCAGCGGATAGGAATTGAAGCTGTTCTTGACCCGCTCCAGCGCCTCAATCAAGTGGGCCTGGCCACAGGCAAAGCCGACACGCAAGCCGGCCAGCGAACGCGACTTGGACAGGGTATGAACCACCAGCAAATTGGGATACTGCGCAATCAGTGGCATGACACTGTCACCGCCAAAGTCCACATAAGCCTCATCCACCAGCACGACGCGCTCGAGGTGCAGACGCAGGAGCCGTTCGACCTGTTGCAGTGGCAAGCCGACACCGGTGGGGGCATTGGGGTTGGCGATGACGACCCCAGCCACCGAAGTGCCATCCGTGCGCGCATAGGCCGAGACGTTCAGGCCCATCTCGTCAGTTAAGGGCACCAGTTCAACCGGGATATTGAAAAGCCCGCAGTAAACCTTGTAAAAGCTGTAGCTGACGTCGGGCATCAGCAAGGGGCAACCATGCTGGAAAAAAGCGCAGAAGGCATGCGCCAGTACTTCATCGGAACCGTTACCCAGGAACACTTGATGCGCCGCCAGTCCGTGATGGGCAGCAATGGTTTGGCGCAGCGCCGTTGATTCAGGATCGGGATAAAGCTGCAAACCCTGCTGCGCCGCCACCTGGATGGCGGCAATCACACGGGGTGACGGTGGGTAGGGATTCTCGTTGGTATTGAGCTTGACCAGCTTGTCGATCTTGGGCTGCTCACCCGGCACATAGGGCACGAGTCGACTCACGACCGGGCTGTAAAACGAGGTTTTCAGGTGAGAATTTTGCTTCAATTTAAATAGCTACTTATACAGTAGGGACGGGGGCTAGAGGCCAATTTTATATAAAAATTAGCCCAACAGCCGGGCCAGCGTCAACAGTGCGAGCAGAAACATCCACATCACCACGGCGCGCCACACCAGGCCAACAATAATGACCAGATGGGCCAACTCAGGGGTCTGTCCCGGCCTGGCTTCTCTACGCCTGTCAACCGTTCTTGGCGGCAACGCCGGTGCGCCGTTGGCCGCAACAGCAGTCACCGGGGCGGCGACACCCAAGCGGATGTTCACCGCGCCCGCCGTGGCGGCTAGAACAATACCGTCGTTGTCCCCGTTAAAGCGCGACTCGTAATTTCGCCAGCCATCAATCGCATCCTCAAAACTGCCCACCACCGCAAAGCTGATCGCCGTGATGCGGGCGGGCAGCCAGTCAATTGCCGTCCAGATCACAGTCGCGGTCTGCTGCAGCGCATCACTGACAGGCTGATGATGGGCTTTGCTCTTGTGTTGCCAGTAACGGGCGACAAATTCACTCAATCGGTACAGCACCGCACCGGTCGGGCCAAAGCCAAAGGCCGCCAGCACCGAGAACCAGGCCAGCACACCGAACACGTGGCGATGGGCCGACAGCACCGAATGCTCAATGACGTGCCGCACAATTTCGCTACGCGGCAACTCGCTGGCATCGATCTGTTGCCAACTGGCCAGCAACTCGCGGGCACGGTCTTCATCACCATCGGCCAAGGCATCCCGAATCTGGGTGAAGTGGAAACTGAATTGCCGAAAGCCCAAACAGGCATAAAGCACTGCCGCACTCCAGATCACCCCCACCGGCCAACCCAAAAACGTAATCAACAACCAGTAAATAGCCAATGCTGCCACGGAGGGGCCACCGACGGCAAAACCCCATGCCAGCCAGCCATGAAACGGCTTGCCAGCATCAAAATTCTGGGTACACCAACGCACCCAGGCACGCAGCCCGGCATGAATCGGGTTACCCTTGCTCAAGGGTCGGGCCTGCTCAAGCAGCAGGGCAAAAAGCACTGAGATAAAGCTCATGGCTTCATCATAACGGCACAAGGCATCAGGCTGACAGCAGCCGGTAAAAGTTACGCAGCATGCCCGCCGTGGCGCCCCAAATGAAGCGCTGGCGCAACTGATCCTGATAGGGCATGGAGAACCATTCGCGCCGAACGCCTTGCCACTCCATCGCGTGGCGTTGATGATGCGCGGGGTTCATCAGGAATTCCAGCGGCACCTCGAAAATATCGGCCACTTCAAACGCATTGGGGATCAGCGTGAAACCGGGCTGCACCAGCGCCACCACCGGCGTGATGATGAACGCCGACCCGGTGAGATACTGGGGGAGCACACCCAGCACCTGCACGTAGGCCTGATCGAGGCCGACTTCTTCCTGAGCCTCGCGCAAAGCGGTGGCGGCTGCATCTTCATCGTCGTCGTCGGTCTTCCCGCCTGGAAAAGCAATTTGCCCGGAATGATTGGACAGGTGCAGTGTGCGCTCGGTGAGCAAAATAGTCGGGTGTTCGCGCATCACGATCGGCACCAATACCGCGGCATGCCTCGGTGCGCGCTGCGAAAAACGGGGCTCCACCGATACCTCAGGGTGCCACAACGGTGGCGAAGTGAAACGCGCTTGTAAAGCCGCAGCCTGCAGGACGTCCAGTGGCACGGCAGGCAGATGTGAATCCACACCGATAACCGGGATCTGGCGCGGATCGAAGTGCGGCAATCCGGACAGCGGGCTATCAGGTAGGTTAACTGACACGGCGAACGATATGTTTGAAAAAAAACAACAAAAAAGCCGCCCCAAACATCAGCTGGGACGGCTCTTTTGTGAGGCGGCTCGCTTAAACAGCGGCCGTCTTGATTTTCCGGGCTGGCAGCTTTTCTTTGATACGCGCCGACTTGCCGCTGCGATCACGCAAATAGTACAGCTTGGCACGACGCACGTCACCACGACGTTTGACTTCGATAGCCGCGATCAAGGGGCTGTAGGTCTGAAACGTACGCTCAACACCTTCGCCGCTGGAAATCTTGCGCACCGTAAACGCACTGTTGAGGCTGCGATTGCGTTTCGCAATCACGACGCCTTCATAGGCCTGCACACGTTTGCGCGCGCCTTCAACCACGTTGACACTCACAATAACAGTGTCACCGGGGGCAAATTCGGGAATTATTTTCCCAAGACGAGCAATTTCTTCTTGCTCAAGGGTTTCAATCAGATTCATGATGTCCTCAAATGATCTTGGATGCGCCAGTGCCGGGATTGACACAAAGAGCCAGCTGCACGCAGCAGTCGAACGGCCATCCAGAGGATCGGTAAGCCCATTATTATAGCCAGATCAGTGTTGCCTCGTGAACAACTGGCGTCTTTGCAAACGGCCTCCAGCGTCTTTCAGACTTGGCTGGCAAGAAAGGCTTCATCGGCGCGACTCAAACGCCCATCCCGACGCGCCTGGTCGATCAACTCTGGGCGCAGACGCAGAGTCAGCGCCAAGCGCTGGTCGCGCCGCCAGCGCTCAATCTGGACATGGTGCCCAGACAGCAGCACCGCCGGCACAGCTTGCCCTGCCCATTGCTCGGGCCGGGTGTAGTGAGGGCAATCCAGCAAACCGTCCAATACGGGGTTAAAGCTATCCTGCTGGTGACTGTCCGCCGCATTCAACACACCGG
>DATCIC010000556.1:0-5510 GCA_036508025.1 Rhodoferax sp.
AAATTGATGCCAGCCCCTATCAAGCCACACTGGCCAGCGCGCAAGCATCCGTCGCCAAGGCTGAAGCCAACCTGATGCAGGCCAGCGCGCAGGCCGATCGCTTCAAACCGCTGATCGAAGCCAAAGCCATCAGCCAGCAGGAATTTGTCAATGCGCAAGCGGCGCAAAAACTGGCTCAAGCCGATGTGGCCGTGGCCAATGCGGCCGTGCAAACCGCCCGCATCAACCTCGGCTACGCAGCAATCACGGCGCCGATCAGCGGGCGCATTGGCCGCGCCCTGGTCACCGAAGGTGCCCTGGTCGGCCAAGGTGAAGCGACGCCGATGGCCGTGATTCAGCAAACTGACCCCCTGTATGTCAACTTCACCCAATCGGCTTCTGAGGTGATGCAACTGCGCCGCGCCATGGAGGCGGGTCAACTCAAGCGCGCCGGTACCCAAGCCGCCAGCGTGCGCGTGCTGCTGGAAGACGGCACCGAGTACGCCAAGCCCGGCAAGTTGTTGTTCTCGGACCTGACCGTGGATGCCAGCAGCGGCCAGATCACGCTGCGCGCTGAAGTGCCCAACCCCGCTGGCACGCTGCTGCCGGGCCTGTTTGTGCGCGTGCGCCTGGAGCAAGCCCAGGCCAGCAACGCCATCACACTGCCGCAGCAAGCGGTGACGCGCTCGCCCCAAGGCGACTCGGTCATGGTGGTGGCTGCCGCCGGCAAAGTGGCTCCGCGCCCGGTGAAGGTGGGCGGCCAGCAAGGCGGCCAGTGGGTGATTCTGGATGGGCTCAAAGCCGGTGAGCAGGTCATGGTGGACGGCTTCCAAAAACTGCGTGGTGACGCACCCGTGAAGCCCGTGCCGTGGCAGGCGCCAGGTAGCGTGCCCGCCAAAGCAAGCAGCGCGCCCGCTGCCGCCAGCGCAGCATCCGCTCCAGCAGCGCCGGCCCCGGCTAGCGCTGCCGCCAGCGCCACATCAAGCGCCGCGCGCTAAGGAGCCTCTTTTATGGCCAAGTTTTTTATTGATCGGCCCATCTTCGCGTGGGTCATTGCATTGTTCATCATCGTGATGGGCTCGGTCGCCATCACCCAGTTGCCCATTGCCCAGTACCCGCCGGTGGCACCGCCTTCCATCGTGATCTCGGCCAGCTACCCAGGCGCATCGGCCCAAACACTGGAAGACAGCGTGTTGTCCATCGTCGAGCAAGAGATGAACGGCTCGCCCGGCCTGCTTTACATGGAATCGGTGGCACAGGCCAACGGCACCGGCTCAATCACGCTGAGTTTTCAGCCTGGCACCAACCCCGACTTGGCCCAAGTGGATGTACAAAACCGCCTGAGCCGCGCCTCACCACGCCTGCCCGCAGCCGTCACGCAGCAGGGCGTGCGGGTCGACAAGTCGCGCAGCAACTTCCTGCTGTTTACCATCCTCTCGTCCGATGACCCGGCGATGGACCCAGTCGCCTTGGGCGACTACGCCTCGCGCAGCGTCTTGCCCGAATTGCAACGCATCAATGGTGTCGGTCAGGCTCAACTGTTTGGCACCGAACGCGCCATGCGCATCTGGATCGACCCGGCCAAGCTGCAGGGTTATAACCTGTCAGCCAACGATGTCACCGCCGCCATTCGTGCCCAAAACGCCCAGGTGTCAGCCGGTGAAATTGGCAGCTTGCCCAATGTGGCGGGCCAAGGCATTGCCGCCACCGTGGTGGTGAGCGGCCAGCTCAGCAGCGTGGCACAGTTTGGCAATGTGGTGCTACGCGCCAACACTGACGGATCAAGCGTGCGCTTGAAAGATGTAGCACGCATTGAACTCGGTGCCCAGGCCTATGCCACTTCGGCGCGACTCAATGGCAAGCCCTCCACCGGCATCGGTGTGCAGCTCTCGCCCAGCGGCAATGCGCTGGCCACGGCCAAAGCGGTGCGCACCCGCATGCACGAGCTGGAAAAATTCTTCCCCAAGGGCGTGACCTGGGCCATTCCCTACGACAGTTCGCGCTTCATTGAAACCTCGCTGCGCCAGGTGGCCGAGACTTTGCTGGAAGCCATCGTATTGGTGTTTCTGGTGATGTTTTTGTTTTTGCAAGACTGGCGCTACACCCTCATCCCCACGCTGGTGGTACCGGTGGCGCTGCTGGGCACCTTTGCCACCTTGCTGGCGATGGGTTTCTCCATCAACGTGCTGACCATGTTTGCCATGGTGCTGGTGATTGGCATTGTGGTGGACGACGCGATTGTGGTGGTGGAAAACGTCGAGCGCATCATGAGCGAAGAAGGACTCTCGCCGGTGCTGGCCACGCGCAAGGCGATGGGACAGATTTCCGGGGCCATCATCGGCGTCACCGTGGTGCTGATCTCCGTGTTTGTGCCATTGGCGTTCTTTAGTGGCTCCATTGGCAACATCTACCGCCAGTTTGCCGCGGTGATGGGCGTATCGATTGCATTCTCGGCATTTTTAGCGCTCTCCTTGACCCCTGCCCTGTGCGCCACGCTGCTGAAACCTGTTGAGGCCGGGCATCACCACGCCAAGACCGGCTTTTTTGGCTGGTTCAACCGGGGGTTTTCCAGAACGGCCAAGGGTTACGAACAGGGGGTGGCCCGGATACTGCCCCATGCTGCGCGTTATTTGGTGATTTACCTGGCCATCCTGGCCGGCGCGGCGCTGATGTACCAGCGCCTGCCGACCTCGTTTTTGCCCAACGAAGACCAGGGCACCATGCTGGTGAACGTGCAGTTGCCGCCCGGCGCCACGCAAGAACGCACGCTGGCGGTCATGCAACAGGTTGAAGGCTTTGTACTCAAACAACCCGAGGTGCAAGGCATGGTCAGCGTGCTCGGCTTCAGCTTCTCGGGCCAGGGCCAGAACGCTGCACTGGCATTTGTCACGCTGAAAGACTGGTCCGAACGCAAGGGGGCTGGCAGCTCGGCAGAAGCCTTGGCTGGACGCGCATTTGGCGCTTTGTCTGGCATCCGCGATGCGTTCATCTTCCCCTTGAGCCCGCCGCCCATTCCTGAACTGGGATCGTCATCGGGCTTTAGTTTCCGGCTGCAAGACCGCGCCGGTCTGGGCCACGAGGCCCTGCTGGGGGCGCGCAACCAGTTGCTGGGGTTGGCATCAAAAAGCAAAGTGCTCACCCAGGTTCGCCCGGACGGCCTGGAAGACGCGCCGCAACTGCAGTTGGACATTGACCGCGACAAAGCCAGCGCCCTGGGCGTGAGCTTTGATGCCATCAACGGCGTGATTTCAACCGCGCTGGGCTCGGCCTATGCCAACGACTTTCCCAACGTGGGCCGACTGCAGCGGGTGATGGTGCAAGCCGATGCACCGGCCCGCATGCAACCGGGCGACTTGCTCAAGCTCAATGTGCAGGGCAATAAGGGCCAAATGGTGCCGCTGTCCGCCTTTGCCAGCACACGCTGGGTGACCGGCGCCATGCAGACTATTCGCTACAACGGCTACCCGGCGATGCGCATCGGGGGTAGCGCCGCGCCCGGCTACAGCACCGGTGCCGCCCTGGTCGAGATGGAGCAACTGGCGAGCCAATTGCCGCCCGGCTTTGGCTTTGAGTGGACCGGCACCTCGCGTGAAGAAAAACTCGCGGGCTCGCAGGCCATGATCCTGTATGGTTTTGCCATCCTCTCGGTATTCTTGTGTCTGGCCGCCCTGTATGAAAGCTGGTCCATTCCGCTGGCTGTGATTTTGGTGGTACCACTGGGCGTATTGGGCGTGATTTTGGCGACGCTCTTACGCGTTTATGCCAACGACGTCTACTTTCAGGTCGGCCTGATCACCATCATTGGTCTGTCGGCGAAAAACGCGATTCTGATCATCGAATTTGCCAAGGATCTGCAGGCGCAGGGCAAGAGCGTGATCGAGTCGGCCCTGGCGGCGGCGCATCTGCGCTTTCGCCCGATTCTGATGACCTCCATGGCCTTCACGCTGGGCGTGCTGCCACTCGCTTTGTCCACCGGCGCCGGCTCGGCCAGCCAGCGTGCCATTGGCACCGGCGTGATCGGCGGCATTCTGACCGGCACCTCGCTGGCGGTGGTATTTGTACCGATCTTTTTTGTGGTGGTGCGCAGTCTGTTCAAAGACAGCGCGCGTCAGCAGCAGATTCACGCCGAACAGGCGGCGCACATGGGAGTGCATTCGCATGAATAAGAAATATATGCCATTTAGGCTTCTAGCCCGTGCGGGTATTGCAGAAGCAGCTACTTTGTTGATAGCGGGTTGCTCACTCATGCCGACCTACGAGCGCCCGTCGGCACCGGTGGCTACGCAGTGGCCCGGCACCGCAGCCACTGCGGGCAACACGCTAGCGGCCGCCGAAATGGTCTGGCAGGACTTTTTTAACGATGCCACGCTCAGACAGCTGATTGACACGGCGCTGCGCAACAACCGCGACCAGCGCATTGCGTTGCTGCGCGTTGAGCAGGCGCGCGCGCAACTGGGCATCCGGCGCGCCGACCAGTTCCCCACCTTGAATGCCACCGCCACCGGTTCACGCGCGCCCAACGGCTCGGGCGGCAGCAGCAACAGCTATGCCGCCGGACTGACGGTCACAGCGTATGAGCTTGATTTCTTTGGCCGCGTCGCCAGCCTCAAGGAACAGGCGCTGGCCCAGTACCTGGCCACCACCGAGGCCAGCCAGACCGCGCAGATCAGCCTGATCGCCACCGTGGCCCAAAGCTGGCTCAGCCTGCTGGCCGACGAAGAACTGCTCGCCGTGTCCCACCAGACGCTGGCCACGCGCGAAGACTCGCTCAAGCTGGTGGCCTTGCGCCTGGAGCACGGCGCCGCCTCGGAGCTCGATCAGGACCTGGCCGAGTCGCTGCTGCAAGGGGCACGCGTCACGCTGGCGCAGCAGACGCAAAAACGCGCGCTCGATGAAAACGCCCTGGTGCTGCTGCTCGGCCAAGCCCTGCCCGAGGCGGCGCGGCAAAGCCTGCAAGCCAGGCCCGTTGGCATGCAACAAGCGCCAGTCCAGCCCGGCGGGCTGACGCCGATGCAATTTGCCGAACTGCCGGCCGGCCTGCCCTCGGACCTGCTGACGCACCGCCCCGACATCCGCCAGGCCGAGCAACAACTGATCGCGAGCAACGCCAATATCGGCGCCGCCCGGGCCGCGTTCTTTCCGCGCATTGCCCTGACGGCCGGTGCCGGATCCGCCAGCAGTGAACTCGCCGGCTTGTTCAAGAACGGCACCTGGGGCTGGACCTTGGCACCGCAGCTGGTGCTGCCGATTTTTGATGCCGGGCGCAACCAGGCCAACCTAGACGCCGCCCAGGCGGGGCGCGACATCGCCGTGGCGCAGTATGAGCAGGCGATTCAAAACGCTTTTCGCGAAGTGGCTGACGCGCTGGCCGGGCGCGACACGCTCGCCAGCCAACTGCAAGCCAGCCAGGCGCAACTGCAAGCCGAGGCCGGGCGCGCGCGCCTGACCCAGCTACGCTATGACAACGGCGCTGCCAGTCAACTCGATTGGCTCGATGCCCAGCGCTCCCTGTTTGCCGCCCAGCAGGCGCT
>DATCIC010000557.1:0-2555 GCA_036508025.1 Rhodoferax sp.
AGCAAGACATCGTCGGCCTGATCAACCAGGCCGGTGGCAAGGCGGTGGGCCTGACCGGTCGCGATGGCGGCATGATTCGCGCCCAAAAACTCAAGTTGCGCGACAACGCCGATGCCAGCAAGGAGTACGACGTCGGCCAGGTCGGCGACATCGTCAGCATTGACCCCAGCGTCGTCAAGGCGCTGCAGGACGACGCTTTCATTCCCGTCATCAGCCCGATTGGTTTTGGCGAGAACAACGAGAGCTACAACATCAATGCCGACGTGGTGGCCGCCAAACTTGCCACCGTGTTGAAAGCAGAAAAGCTGATGATGCTCACCAATATCAGCGGCGTGCTCGATAAAGCGGGTAATTTACTCACCAACCTGAGTGCCCGCCAGATTGATGACTTGTTTGCCGATGGCACCATCAGCGGCGGCATGCTGCCCAAGATCAGCGGTGCGCTTGATGCCGCCAAGAGCGGTGTCAACTCGGTGCACATCATTGATGGCCGGGTGCCGCATGTGCTGCTGCTGGAGATTTTGACCGACCAGGCCTTCGGCACGATGATTCGCTCGCACTGACGCCGACATTCGCCCGGTAGTCGCCTGCCCAAGCTGTGACAAATTTATATTAAACAAGCCTCTAGCCCCCGTGGATAAACGGCACGCAGCTATAAATATAGGAGTAAAAATATTCAGAACCGGCGTGATGCCACTGGCGCAGGTGGCACGTTCTGCCGATCATCGGCGGCGCTCGGGACGGGCGCGGCGCCCGTTTTACCTTGATATTTCCGGTCTGACCCCCGCGAAAACCCTTGCTGGCGCTATGCGAGAATGAATTTAAACCACCGCCCTGTGCCCATGTCTGACGCCGAATTGACCTCCTCCCTGCTCTCTGTCCCAAGCGCTAGCAACCGTGAACCGGCCGCTTTGGCGCGCAAGCGGCTGAAACCGGGGGAGCGCCGGGAGCAGATATTGCAAGCCTTGGCGCACATGCTGGAGCAACCCGGCTCGGAGCGCATCACCACCGCTGCCCTGGCGGCGCGTCTTGAGGTCAGCGAGGCTGCGTTGTACCGGCACTTTGCCAGCAAGGCACAGATGTTTGAGGGCCTGATTGAGTTCATAGAAAACACGGTGTTTTCGCTGGTCAATCAAATTGCTGAGCGCCAGAGTTCGTCCGCTACGGAGCGTGTGGTAGCCGCCGGGGCGAGTCCAGCGCTGGACGCCATGACAAGCGCCCAGTCAGGCGTGCGCCAGTCTGCGCAGGTGGTGACCATGCTGCTGCAGTTTGCCGAGAAAAATCCCGGCATGACCCGCGTCATGGTGGGCGATGCGCTGGTGTTTGAGAACGAGCGCCTGCAACAGCGCATGAACCAGTTTTTCGACAAGATCGAGTCCAGCCTCAAGCAAAGCCTGCGCGCGGGCGCCGAGTTGAGTGGCTCGGCCACACCCAGTCTGGACACCCAGGTGCGCGCGTCCGTCCTGATTGCTTTTGTCGTTGGGCGCCTGCAGCGCTTTGCGCGCTCCAACTTCAAGCGCCTGCCTTGCGAACACCTTGAGGCCGCCCTGGCACTGATGCTCTGAGCGATTATCAGACTTGTACGTTTTGGCCAAGCTGGCAAAGAAAAATACGGTCTGTTGGATGCAGCGGGCAAGCGACGCAATTTGAGCCGCCTGATTCAGGACCTGGGGCCGGCATGAAACCGCCCAAGTTCCTGAAAAAAGGTGACATCAGCGTATTGACGGCCTGGGCGCACAACAGCAGCTTGTGGTGTCCTTCAAACGCTAATTAGTGCGGGTAAACCCGCGTTTTAACTAGAAAAATCTCTCTAGATGTGGTCTCGGGGCCGTACGGCGCCCAGAATTGTTGCAAAATAGCACGATCGTTCTTTTTTAGTGCCATGACCTCTACCAAATCACCTGTTCAATCTGTACGTCCCAGCCGTCGCCTGGGCGCGGGCGACGGGCACGCCTTGCAAAAGGGGCAGCAAACCAAGCAGGCCATCATTGACGCCGCTCTGGGGCTGGCTGCAGAGATCGGGCTCGAAGGCCTGAGCATTGGTGCCCTGGCTGAGGTGACCCGGATGAGTAAATCGGGGGTCTTTGCGCATTTTGGATCGCGCGAAGAGCTGCAGATTTCCGTCATCCGCGAGTATTACGCCCGTTTTTATAACGAGGTTTTTGCCCCTGCCATGGACCAAGCCCGCGGCTTGCCACGGGTTCAGTCCTTGTTTGCCAACTGGATGAAACGCGTGGCGATCGAGCTCCAGTCCGGCTGTATCTTTATCAGTGGTGCGGTGGAGTTTGACGACCGTCCCGGGCCGGTGCGTGATGCACTGGCGAGTTCAGTGAAGACCTGGCTGGCTGCCATGTACCGCGCCGTCGTTCAGGCTAAGCAGGAAGGCCATCTCCATGAAGACGCTGATGAAGAGCAGATGGCCTTTGAAATCCATGGCCTGATCCTGGCCCTGCACTATGAAGCGCGGTTCCTGCAAACCCCGGCCGCCGTTGGGCGCGCCCACACCGGCTTTGACAATATTCTCACGCGCTACGGCAAGTCTGTCGCGAGCGCAT
>DATCIC010000558.1:0-2242 GCA_036508025.1 Rhodoferax sp.
TATTCCCGCTGTTCAGCGCGAAGCCCTGCAAGCCGCCGCCGCCCGCGTCCGAAGCTACCATGATGCGCAAAAAAAGGCCAGTGGCGAGAGCTGGAGCTACGTTGACGCCGACGGCACGCTGCTCGGCCAAAAGGTCACACCGCTGGACCGCGTGGGCATCTATGTGCCCGGCGGCAAAGCGGCGTATCCATCGAGCGTGTTGATGAACGCCATTCCGGCCCACGTGGCGGGCGTGGGCGAGATCATCATGGTGGTGCCCACGCCTAAAGGTGAAAAGAACGCGCTGGTGCTGGCTGCCGCCTATGTGGCCGGCGTCACCCGTGCGTTCACGGTGGGCGGCGCACAAGCCGTGGCGGCGCTGGCCTATGGCACACAAACGATCCCCAAAGTCGACAAGATCACCGGCCCCGGCAACGCCTACGTGGCGGCTGCCAAACGGCGCGTCTTTGGCACCGTCGGCATCGACATGATTGCCGGCCCCAGCGAGATTTTGGTGTTGGCGGACGGCAGCACGCCCCCCGACTGGGTGGCGATGGATTTATTCAGCCAGGCCGAACACGACGAGCTGGCACAAAGCATTTTGCTGTGTCCCGACCTGGCTTATATCGAGTTGGTGCAACAAAGCATTAACCGCTTGCTGCCCGACATGCCACGCGCCGAGATCATCGCCAAGTCACTCAATGGTCGTGGCGTCTTGATTCATACCCGCAGCATGGACGAAGCCTGCGCCATCAGCAACACCATAGCGCCCGAGCATCTGGAGGTGTCAAGCCGTGACCCGCATCGCTGGGAGCCGCTGCTCAAGCACGCCGGGGCCATTTTTCTGGGCGCCTACACCAGCGAATCTTTGGGCGACTACTGCGCCGGTCCGAACCACGTGCTGCCCACCAGCGGCACGGCGCGCTTTTCGTCGCCACTGGGTGTCTATGACTTTCAAAAGCGCAGCAGCCTGATCGAGGTCAGCGAAGCCGGTGCCCAAACACTGGGACTGATCGCGGCTGAACTGGCCTATGGCGAAGGGTTGCAGGCACATGCCCGTGCGGCGGAACTGCGCCTGGCGTCGGTGCCGCCCATGCGAATGAACACATGAGCGCATTGGACGCGGGCAGACGACAAGTGATCCGCCCCGACGTGCAGTCCATGCACGCCTATGCCATCCAGGATTCAAAAGGCATGGTCAAGCTCGATGCCATGGAGAACCCGCACAGCCTGCCAACCGACTTGCAACAAAAACTGGGGCAACGTCTGGGCGCATTGGCACTGAACCGCTACCCAGATAACCGGGTGAATGATCTGCGCCAGGCACTGGCCGGCTACGCCGCCATGCCCGACGGTTTTGACATCATGCTGGGCAACGGCTCCGACGAGCTCATCAGCCTGCTGGCGCTGGCCTGCGCCGTGCCGCCGAGCAGCGCCAACGGTTTCAAAAAGGCCAGCGTGCTGGCCCCGGTGCCTAGCTTTGTGATGTACGCGATGAGCGCGCAGTTGCAGGGACTGGACTTTCACGGCGTCGCGCTGACCGAAGACTTCGAGCTGGACGAAGCGGCCATGCTGGGCGCCATGGCACAGCATCAACCCGCCCTCACCTATCTGGCCTATCCCAACAACCCGACAGCCAATCTGTGGGATGACGCCGTGATCGAAAAAATCATCGCAGCAGCGGGTGCGCAAGGCGGTCTGGTGATCATCGACGAAGCCTACCAGCCGTTTGCCAGCAAAAGCTACATCGACCGCCTGGCGCGGCATCACCATGTGCTGCTGCTGCGCACGCTCTCCAAATTTGGCCTGGCCGGTATCCGCTTGGGTTACCTGATGGGCCGACGCGAGTTGATCGCCGAGATCGACAAGGTGCGTCCGCCCTATAACGTAAGCGTGTTGAATTGCGAGTGCGCCCTGTTTGCGCTCGAACACCAAGAGGTTTTTGCAGCGCAAGCCCTTGATCTGCGGGCACAACGTGCTCTACTTTTCAACGAGTTAGCCAAGCTGCCCGGCGTGCGCGCCTACCCCAGCGAAGCCAATATGCTGCTGGTGCGCGTGCCTGACGCGCAAAAAACCTTTGAAGGCATGCGATTGCGCAAGGTGCTGGTCAAGAATGTCTCCGCCATGCACCCCCTACTGCTTAACTGCCTGCGTTTGACGGTGGGAACAAAGGATGAAAACCAGCAGATGCTGGCGGCGCTTCGAAACTGCCTCTGAACGCGCCACGACTTTCGCGTTAACATTCACGCTTATGTCCACGCCC
>DATCIC010000559.1:0-2316 GCA_036508025.1 Rhodoferax sp.
GCCCTGCACCAGCGCCTGCCCCACCGGCCCAGCCTGGGCGCCGGACAAGACGATCAAGCCCTCGCCCAGTTCTTTTAGCCAGTCCAGTTTGACGCTGGCCTGCGCCTTGCTGCCCTGCTGCGTCCAGGCGCGCGCCAGCAACTCCGATAAATTGAGGTAACCCTGCTTGTTTTGCACCAGCAGCAGCAGGCGCGACAGCGCGCTGGCATCCTGGCCCAGCCCTTCGAGCCAGATTTCGGCGCCAATCAGCGGCTTGACGCCGCACTTGCGCGCCGCTTTGTAAAACTTGATGGCGCCAAACAGATTGCTCAGGTCGGTAATAGCCAAAGCCGGCTGGCCGTCAGCGGCCGCTGCCTTGACGCTGTCGCCAATACGGTTGGTGCCGTCAACGACGGAAAATTCAGTGTGCAAACGAAGGTGGATAAACATGGTTCATTCTAATTTGCGGCCGTGCGCCCAAGCCAAGGCGTGGGCAAAGCGGCGCAACAATTGTCATGACGGGCCCCATCAGGCGACATGGGTCACATAATGACGCACCATGTCCAAATCTGCACATTCCACGCTTGATCTACCCGTGGCAGTCGCCGCTGACGCCCCAACCGGTCTGCGCCACAAAGTCGGCGACGCCATTCTGGGGCTGGTGTTGCGCGTGCCCGCTTCCAGCGAAAGAGAAATTGAGCAGCCCGAGAAGCGCGCCCGCGCGCTGAGCCGCGCTGCCGCCCGCCAGGCTGCTGCGATGGCCGGGTCGCTGGCGCTGCCGCCGGGCTTTCTGGGCTGGCTGACGGTGCTACCCGAACTGGTGGGGGTCTGGAAGCTGCAGGCGCAAATGGTGTCGGACATCGCAGCGGTCTATGGCAAGCACGCCACGCTGGGGCGCGAGCAGATGATCTACTGCTTGTTCAAGCACGTCTCGGCGCAGCTTTTTCGCGATGTGGTGGTACGCGTGGGCGACCGCTTCATGGTTCGGACCGCCTCGCTGGGATTCATCCAGTCGGCCGCGCGACTGCTGGGCGTGAAGGTGACGCAGCGCATCATTGGCAAGAGCGCCACCCGCTTTGTGCCGCTGCTCGGTGCGATCGGCGTCAGCGCCTACGCCTACTTTGACACGCAACAAGTGGCCAAAACGGCAATCGACCTGTTTGCCAACGAGATTGCGATCGATGTTTAGATCAAATCGGCCGCTAGCCCCCGTGAAACATGCGTAACTAGCTATTATTTATATAGTATATTTCAAGGCGCTGGCGGCTTGATTTCCTGGCTTTCCTTGATTTCCTTGACCTCCGCGTCAATCACATCGGAATCGTCGCGCCCACTTGCAGCGTCCCGCCCCGGCGGCCGGTAAAAACGCTGCCACATCGCTTGCCGGTTGACCTGAAAGGTCCACGGGCTGACGGGCTGCCCGGTGAGCTTGGCCCACAGCGCGCGCAGCAGCCACAGCAGCAGCACCAGCAAGGCAACCGCCAGCAAACTGGCCATGAAAATCAAACCGGCCAGCAACAGCGCCATCCGCACAAAAAATCCAATAATTGTTTTCATCATCGCTTTCAATTCAAAACACCCGCCCTTAACTTTTTGCCTCTGCCCTGACCGCAACTACGGTCGCGGGCCCCAAATACAAGGCAAGGGCTCGTTGCGCTATATCGCCCGCAACACGCCACCCGAACGGCGCAGCACCGCGTAGGCGGGCAGGCCCTGCAGCATGCGCCGCCCAAACGCCATGGTCAACAGGCGCCGGTCATAACAAATCACGGTCGCCACATCGTCTTCGGTGCGAATCGCCCGCCCGGTCCACTGCAGCAGCCGGATGCCGGTGGCAGGCACCACCAGTTCAGAAAACGGATCGCGCCCGATGCTTTTGAGCCACTCGGAGCGCGCCTCTTCCACCGGGTCCGATGGCGGGCTGAACGGCAACTTGGCAATCAGCACCGTTTCACACAGGCGCCCCGGCAAGTCCAGCCCTTCGCCAAAGGACTGCAGGCCAAAAATGACCGACGGACGACCCGACTCGACCCGTGCCTGGTGCGTGGCCAGCAGGCGCGAGCGCGACATCTGCCCCTGCACCAGCACCACGTCCTGCAGCGTGGGGCTCAGCGCATCCACCGCCGCTTTCATTTGCACGCGGGAGGTGAACAGCGCGAGCGCGCCGTGTTCGATCTGGCTCAGGTCAAGCAGCAATTCGGCCACCAGCTCGCGCGTGTAGGCCTCGACGTTCTTCGGGTCGGCCGCGGTCTCAACCACGATCAGGCGGCCCTGGCTGGCATAGTTGAAGGGGCTGGCGACCTCCAGCGTGGACACCGTCGCGTCGTTGTCGAGCCC
>DATCIC010000560.1:0-9834 GCA_036508025.1 Rhodoferax sp.
GAGCCTGCAGCGCATCAAAAAACAGACGCACCCGGTCCAGCGGCAGCAACATCAAGTCATGCAAACACAGCCCCGGCAGCGCTTCAAGCTGTTCGCGCGACCACTTGACACCGACCGGCATAAACCGCTTGGTCGACTCCAGCACCCCGTCAGCATCGGCTTGAGACCCAATTCGCCACAACAGACTCTCGGTCTTCAGCCGCGCACCGCCGCAGGCTGGGCATGGCGTGTAGCTGCGGTACTTGGACAGCAGCACCCGGATGTGCATTTTGTAAGACTTGGTTTCCAGGTACTCAAAGAAACGCTTGATGCCGAACCAGTGCTGGTTCCACTTGCCATTCCAGTTGGGGGAGCCATCGATCACCCAGTGCTGCTGCTCGGGCGTGAGCTTGTTCCACGGCGTGTCGCGCGGAATGCCCGCCGCCTCGGCGTGGCGCATCAAATCGTCCTGCGCCTCCTGCCAGGCGGGCGTCTGCATTGGCTTGATGGCGCCAGCGCGCAAGGTGAGCTTGTCGTTCGGGATTACCAGGCCGTAATCGACGCCAATCACCCGGCCGAAACCGCGACAGGTGTCACAGGCGCCGACGGCGGAATTGAAGGAAAACGCTGACGCGATCGGATCGGTGTAGCGCAAGTTGCTCTCGGGACAATGCAGGCCGGTGGAAAACCGCCAGATTTCAGGCACCGAATTCACTATTGAATCTGTAGCTGCTTGCGCTTGTTCGACGGGGGCTAGAGCCTCATTTAATACATAAACATTGATGGAGCCGCTGCCATGCTTGAGCGCCACCTCAATCGCTTCGAGCACGCGCGCGCGCGGGGCATGGCCCAGGCGGAAACGGTCGGCCACCACGTCCAGCACTTTGCGCTTGGATGCGGGCTCCAGGGCAGATTTGCCCGGCTTTTTTTGACTGACAACAGGGCTTGGATCCACCTCAACTTCGCGCTCGGCCTGCACCTTGGTAAATCCGCTCAGCGACAACCATTGCTCAACTTCTTCGGGCGTGGCGCTGGCCGGCAATTCAACCGGGAAGGTGATGGCCAACCTGGCATTCGTCGCCACGGAGCGTTCCAGCAGTTGCGCGTAAATGGTCTCCGCCGAGTCATGGCGCACGGGCTGGGCCGTGTCCCGGTCAAACAACTGGCCAGCGCGGGCAAACAGCAGCTTCAGATGGTCGTTGAGTTCGGTCATCGTGCCCACGGTCGAGCGGCTGGAGCGCACCGGGTTGGTCTGGTCAATCGCGATGGCCGGCGGCACGCCTTCAACCTTGTCCACGGCAGGCTTGTCCATGCGATCCAGAAACTGGCGCGCGTAGGCCGAGAAGGTTTCCACATAACGCCGCTGCCCTTCGGCAAACAAGGTGTCAAACACTAGGCTCGACTTGCCCGAGCCGCTGGGGCCGGTGACCACGGTCAGTTCACCGGTGCGAATATCCAAGTCCAGATTTTTGAGGTTATGCTGGCGCGCGCCGCGAATGCGGATGATTCCCTGGGGCATGGCTTGAAGTCTTTCTGTAAGAGCAAGACATTCTAGGCAGTTCATCCTGCCGGATGACTGCCACGGGGTATTCTTGAAGCCACCAGAAAAAGGAGTCTTTGAGTACCGGTAGTTTCCACAATGATGACTGTCCAAAAATCCGGATACAGTCGGACCGACTTACAAGGATCTCACCATGAAGCTTGGACATTCAGTGTTAGGGGCATTTTTGCTGGCGGCGATGGCCGTGGCAGCCCATGCGCAAATTTTGATCGGTCAGACTGCAGGTTTCAGCGGTGCTGTCGCAGCCGGCGTGAAAGAGACCACGGAAGGTGCGAAGCTTTACCTGGATGCGGTCAATGCCAGAGGCGGTGTCAACGGCCAAAAGATTGACCTGATTTCACTTGATGACAAATTCGACCCCAAACTGGCCGCCGAAAACGCCCGAAAACTGATCGAGGAGAAGAATGTGATGGCCATGTTCCTCACACGAGGCACACCACAGACCGAAGCCATTCTGCCGTTTCTGGACAAATATGGCGTGCCATTGATCGCACCATCGACTGGCGCCATGGTGTTGCACACACCGGTCAAAAAGCATGTTTTCAACGTTCGGGCGACCTACCAGCGGGAAGCCGAAAAGGCCATCGCCCATCTCGCCACCATCGGTATCACCCGGATTGCTATAGTCTATACCGATGACAGCTTTGGTGAGGATGGCGTGACAGGCGCTCAAAAAGGTCTGTCCGCCGCCAAGCTGACCCCGGCTGCGATGGAGAAGTTCGACCGATCCAAACCCGACTTTTCCCAACTGGCCCCCAGGATCGCCAAAACTGACGCGCAGGCGGTCATGATGATCGCCTCCGCCACCTCCGCCGTTGACTGCATCAAGGCATTGAAAGCGGCAGGCAGCAACGCCCAGTTTGTGACACTGTCCAACAATGCGTCCGGCGGGTTTATCAAGGGCCTGGGAGACAACGCCCGCGGTGTCATCGTCTCGCAGGTGTTTCCCCAATCCATCGGTTTTGGGCTTGTCAAGGAAGCCACCGATTTGGCCAGGGCCAAGAACCTCACCAATGTCAGCCCCGCCATGCTGGAAGGATTCGCATCCGCCAAAGTACTGGTTGAGGCCTTGCGGCGGGCCGGTGCCAAACCCAGCCGCGAGCGCATTCAGTCTGCGCTGGAAGGTCTTCGCAAATTCGATATTGGCGGACTGGAGATCAGCTACAGCCAGGAAAACCACACCGGGCTGGATTTTGCCGACCTGTCCATCATCAGCGCGGACGGCAAGTTCAGAAGGTAAGCCGGATCAGCGCCGCACCCCGGGTGCCACTGCGGCGGCAGCGCTCCACGCGGTGGCAAACCAGGCATCACCCGCCAAATAATCCTGCAGCATCGGCAAGGCGTCAAGGCCCCAAAACAGCTTGTCATCGACCTCAAAGGTCGGCACGCCAAAAACGCCACGTGCGATAGCCTCATCCGTGTGCGCTTTCAGCAGCGCTTTGACCGCGTCGCTGCCGGGGGCCCGCTGCGGCGCCAGTTGTTGCGTTAGCGCCTGCAGACGCTTGGCGTCGGTAGCCTCGGCACCACCGTGCCAGACGTGTTTGAACAGGGTTTCGCAAACATAACGATTGGGCAGACCCTGCGCCTCACAGGCCACGGCCAGCCGCAACAGCGCCAGCGGATTGAATGGATGGCTGGCTGGCAACTGCAGCTCTACCCCCTGCTGGCGTGCCAGCCACAGCACCTGGCGGTAGGTCCAGTCGCGCTTGGGCGCAATCTCGGCCGGCCCCAGTTGACCGTGGTGCTTGAGCAGCGCGGCCAGCAGGACCGGTTTGTAGGTCACGCTGTAACTGTGCCCCATCAGCGCCTCTGGCAATTTTTCAAAAGCCAGATAGGCGTAGGGAGAAATGAAATCGAGATAGAAAGTGATGTGTTTCATGGTTTGCAATTGTCGATGCCGGCAGACCTACACGCCACAACCTGCATCCCAAGACACTTGCCGCAGCGGTGCGGCGCTGGATGTCCAACGGCTTGACGCATTTTTTGCCAGAAAATATAGGATCAAGGGACTTCATGGCACTTGGCCTACTTGGAAAGCAAATAGGCCATGAAATCACCCTTTTCCTGGGCGGTGCAGGCGCGTTTGAGGACGTCATTGCAATTGCGTTTGAACCATTTTTCGACATTGGCTGCATCGGTCAAGCGCTTGGGATTTGCCGCCGGGGCCATCGGCAAAATCACTTTGTTGGTTTTAACATGCTTGCCTTCTTGCATGGGGGAATCCGTATGGCACGAGGCACACGCAAGTTCACCCACCCTGGTGGTGTAGAGCCTGCGCCCGGCATTCGCCGAGAAGTCCTTGAAGGCCGGGTTTTCCTGCTTGGCCGCCGCGCGATAGCTGTCTTGAATCGGGTTGGCGGCAGCGCATAAAGGCAGTGCCAGACAGACCAGCCAGGACATTTTTCTCAGAGTTTGCTTCATGAAATTTCTTTCTATAGGTGAAATGGTGCTAACACTTGATCCGCAACCGGGTTCTCCACGTTGTGGATCAGAACTGCAGTGAGCTCATTGGCTCGGAATATGCACCTCGTCCTCATCAAAGCGCCCCCGCTCAGCACCTTGGTGGCAGGCGGCACACTCTTTCTGGTATTTCGGCAGAGTGGTCTGCGACGAACTTTTGCCATGCAAGGCGTTTTTGAAAAAGCCCCGAAAACCGCCTTCGTTTTCTTGCGCCTGCGCATGAGTCGCCGCAAGCAGAGTGACAAGCAGCGTGGCCATCATGGCTGAACTCAGTGAACGTGGCATAAGCGTAAATTTGAAAATGTAGTTGGGACGCTTTTATTTTTTCTCAGAAGACTTAGGTGAAACTTAAGAACGGCACGCGCCTGACCAGCGTCTACGCGCAACCCATTGCGGCAACATAGCGCTCAGTACGTTGTCCCTCAATAAAACGTGATGGTAAATGGCGGCCAAGGCGTGCAATCCAGCAAGCCAAAGAATGGCATCACCCAGCCAGGTGTGAATGTTTGAAATCGCCGCGCCCGCCTTGTGGTCAATTCCAAAAGGAGCATGAATCTGCAACCCGGCGATGAGCGTCAGGGGATGTCCTTCAAACCAGGCCCCAAAAATTGCCGTCAAGGGGACGGCGAAGAGCAGCAAATAGAGCGTTAGCTGAACTGCCTTGGAAGCGACAACCATCAGGGGCGCAAGTTGTGAAGGCTGGGGGTGTGTATCAAAAGTGCGCCACACAATGCGCAACACAGAAAGTGCAAACACGCACAAGCCAAGTGTTTCGTGCAACTGCCGTTCAAAATCCTGAGAGACTGCGTACACATGTTGCTCCGAGCCCCCTGGGCCCAGGATAAAAGCAGCCAAAACGGCGGCCGCCGTCGCCCAATGAAAGGCTTGCGCGACGCCTCCGTATCTTGATGAAATTGTGCTTGAGTCAGTAGTCATTGCATAGGCCCCCGGACAGAGCGTTTGGGTTAAGAGAATGGCCGACTATCACCTATCAAACTTAAGTCAGTCTTAATTCTCCTACAGGCTTAAGATTCACCTAAGTCTCGATGGACAACAATATCGGGCAGTCGGGTTGGGCACTGCATCAAGGTGGGACAGGTCCAGACGAAATCCAGCAACTGCGACGAAGATACAAGCCGCACAACAACAGATCGGAACAAGCATCAAATGAACAACTTTTTACGCCGGTGCTGCACTGGCCTTATTTTCTCTGGCCTGCTGATCGGCGCTCAGGCTGAGGAATTTCACCTCGGGTTTGTCAAAATCGACCGCATCCTCAAAGGGGCAAATAGCGCCAAGAAAGTTCAAGCCAAGCTGGAGCAAGAATTTTCCAACCGCGAAAAAGAGATTGCCGCGCAGGATGCACTACTGAAATCGACGACCGACAAATTTCAGGTCGAAGCGCCCACGCTGTCGGAGGCGCAACGTGTCAACCGCCAGAAACAGTTGGCCGACCAGGACCGCGAGTTGCAACGAAACCGTCGCAGTTTTCAGGAAGACTTGACTGCGCGCAAAAACGACGAATTGCAGCAGTTACTGGCAGACGCCAACAAGGTTGTCAAACAGGTGGCCGAGGCAGAAAAATATGACCTGGTGTTGCAAGATGCAGTCTATGTCAATCCCAAGCATGACATCACAGACAAGGTTCTGAAGATCATGAATGCCAAATAACTGAACGCGGGGCCGGTCTCATGCGTTTGCTGTTGGTAGAGGACGACGTGATGATTGGGGAATCTGTGCTGGACTTGCTCCGGGCAGAAGGCTACGCGGTCGATTGGGTCAAGGATGGGGAGATGGCCGACACCGCACTCGACTCTCAAACCTACGATTTGGTACTGCTTGACCTGGGCCTGCCGCGCCGTGACGGGCTTGCGGTGTTGCGCCGGCTGCGCGCTCGCAAGGACCGCACACCGGTGCTCGTCGCCACGGCGCGCGACGCCATAGCGCAACGCGTTGAAGGTTTGGACATGGGTGCCGATGACTACATCGTCAAACCCTATGAACTCGATGAGCTGCTGGCTCGCATACGGGCCTTGATCCGCCGTGCGGCTGGCCGCGCAGAGCCAGTCTATGAACACCTGGGTGTCAGCATTGACCCGGTCACGCGTGAGGTGCTGCTTGATGGACAGGCCGTGGTGCTGTCGGCGCGAGAATGGTCAATCCTGGAACTGCTGCTTGCGCGCCCGGGCATGGTGCTTTCCCGCAGGCAGCTTGAAGAGAAACTTTACAGCTGGAAAGATGACCTCAGCAGCAATGCGGTCGAGGTGTATATCCACGGACTGCGCAAAAAATTGGGCCCCCGCATCATCCAGAATGTGCGGGGTGTTGGTTACATGATTCCCCAAAGCGCCCCATGAGTTTGCCACTGTCGCATTCGCTGCGCGGGCGATTGCTTTGGCTGCTTCTGGTCGCCATTATTTTCCTGGCCGGGGTACAGGCCGTCATCGCCTACCGTACGGCGCTGGCTGAGGCGGACGTCATTTTTGATTACCAAATGCAGCAGATGGCCCTGTCGCTGCGCCCCGGCTTGCCGGTGGGTGGCGAACTGGGTGAGCCGTATGGAACGAAAGATGAAGAGAACTTTGATTTCTTGATCCAGGTGTGGACCGCTGAAGGTTTGCGTGTGTTTCAGTCAACGGCACAGGCTGAATTGCCTCAGCGCGCGGTGCTGGGTTTCTCCACCGTTCAAGCACGGGGAACCACTTACCGCTCGTTTTCGGTCGCCGCAGGCACGCAAGTGATTCAAGTGGCACAGGATATGGCAGCCCGTCGTGAAATGGCCGGGACTTTGGCCCTGCGCACGGTCAGTCCCATGCTGGTCATGGTGCCCCTGCTGATGCTGGTGGTTTGGGGGGTGGTCAGTGCCTCGCTGGCACCCGTATCACGGGTCCGCCAGCAAGTGGCGACACGCCAGGCCGACGATCTGAGCGAATTGAACGAGGATGATTTGCCCGATGAAATTCACCCTCTTGTGCATGAATTGAACCTTTTGTTCCATCGGGTACGTCAAGCGTTTGATGCACAAAATAACTTTGTGGCTGATGCTGCGCATGAGTTGCGTTCACCGCTGGCGGCGCTCAAGCTTCAAGTGCAAGGCTTACGCCGTGCTGCTGACGACGCAACGCGTGACGTCGCTATCAATCGCCTCAATGCAGGCATCGACCGGGCGACGCGGCTGGTTGAGCAACTGCTGGTACTGGCGCGACAACAATCGAACTCCGCGCTGGGCGCCAAAGCGGTTCCGATTGACTTGACCACCCTGGCACGGCTCGCGCTGGCCGACGCCGCTGGATCGGGGGCCGCCCGCCAGATTGACCTCGGCCTGGTACAGGCAGATCCCGGCATCGTGATGGGGCATGAAGCAGCGCTTCGCATTCTGCTGCGCAACCTGCTCGACAACGCCATCAAGTACACGCCGGTGGGCGGAACGGTCAACCTCGCGATCAGCTGCCATGATGGGCAGACGCTGTTGACCGTTGACGACAGTGGTCCCGGTGTTGCCGCAGAAGATTGCCAGCGTGTGCTCGATCGTTTTTATCGCGTCGCCGGCACCGAGGGCAGCGGCAGCGGCTTGGGGCTCGCCATCGTCAAGACGATTGCGGATTTGCACCAGGCGACGCTGTCCATTGACCGCTCTGAGAGTCTGGGCGGCCTGCGCGCAACGGTCGCTTTCACCCGCGTTTCTTGACTCAACGGAAACGGCTTGTCAGGGCCCGGTTTGCGCAAGCGGTGTCATCGTGCGGTGATTTAAGTTTGGTCTAAGTTGAGGTTCTGACAATCAAGTTGTGGTTTTACTCAACGACTTGAAAGGGCCTTTCATGAATACCTCTCTCTTTTCTCCACGGCGCTTGGTGCTGGCACTCGTTTCAGTTGGCATCCTGGGTGCGGCGGGCGTTGGTGCCTTGAGTTTTTCACACGCGCAAGCTGCCATTTCCACAGCACCCAATGCAGGCACAGCAGCGACGGCCCCCGTTGTCGCCTTACCCGATTTTTCCCAGATTGCGGCACGTAATGGCGCGGCGGTGGTCAACATCAGCGTCACCGGGATGATCAAAACCTCGGGAGAAGACAACGGCGCTGGCGCGCCACAGGGCGCCAGGCCGGGTATGCCAGGCATTGATCCAAACGACCCATTCTTCGAATTCTTCAAGCGCTTTCAAGGTCCCAGCGGTGGCTTTCCGGGCCAGCCCCAGATGCCGATGCATGGCCAGGGCTCGGGATTCATCATCAGCCCCGACGGCGTGATACTGACCAACGCCCACGTGGTGCGTGACGCCAAAGATGTCATCGTCAAACTCACCGACCGCCGCGAATTCCGCGCCAAAGTACTAGGCACCGACCTGACAACCGATGTAGCGGTACTCAAGATCGATGCCAAAGACCTGCCAACCATCACGGCGGGCAACACGCGCGACCTGAAAGTAGGCGAATGGGTACTTGCCATCGGCTCGCCGTTTGGCTTCGAGAACAGCGTGACCGCAGGGGTTGTGAGTGCCAAAGGCCGTTCGCTGCCGGACGACGGTTTCGTGCCATTTATTCAAACTGACGTGGCCGTCAACCCCGGCAACTCAGGCGGGCCGCTGTTCAATACCCGCGGCCAGGTGGTCGGCATCAACTCGCAGATTTACAGTCAAAGCGGTGGCTATCAGGGCCTGTCGTTTGCCATTCCGATCGAATTGGCAACCAAGGTCAAGGATCAGATTGTCGCCACCGGACATGCGAGCCACGCGCGCCTGGGTGTCGCGATCCAGGAGGTGAACCAGACTTTTGCCGATTCCTTCCATCTCGACAAACCCGAAGGCGCGTTGGTGTCCAGCGTTGACAAGGACGGCCCAGCGGACAAGGCGGGGCTCAAGAGTGGTGACGTGATCCTGAAAGTCAATGGTCAACCGATCAGCGTGTCTAGCGATCTACCGGCCCTGATTGGCGCAGCAGCGCCGGGCGATAAGGTCAGTATTGAAATCTGGCGTCAGGGCAAACGCGAACAATTCACCGCCAGGCTTGGCGACGCCAGTGCCAAGGTGGAGAAGCTTGCCAAAGCGGACGACGCCGTCGGCCAAGGCAAGCTCGGGCTGGCACTGCGTGCCTTGCAGCCGCAGGAGAAGCGCGCCGCCGGCGTGAACCAGGGTTTGCTCGTCGAGGATGCCGCTGGCCCTGCCGCCCTGGCGGGCGTGCAAGCGGGTGACGTACTGGTGGCGGTGAACGGCACGCCGATTGAAAGTGTGGATCAAGTTCGCGCGATAGTGGCCAAGGCCACTAAATCGGTGGCGCTGCTGATTCAGCGTGACGGTGACAAGATCTTTGTGCCGGTGCGCCTGGGTTGACGAATTGACATGCAGTGCTAATCGGAGGCAGTCTTCAATGCAGCAAGCCGCGGCTCAATCTGCGCCCAGATGGCGCACTTGGCCGGGTCATCGGCACTGCTCCACTGAATAATTTCATCGAGGGTGCGCAAGCAGCCTTCACACAGCCCAGTCTCTTCGCTCATGCGACAGACCGAGATGCACGGCGAAGGAACATTTTGACCTGTAGCCCTTGCCAGCACTGCACGAGAGGCTATTAATTCAATAGCATCCTGTGGCCTGTCGAGCGCTACTGCCTGCACCACATCGACCACCGGCGCGCCGGTCAATTGAGCCAGGTCTTGCGGGCGCAACTGGAACACGGCATGCGGGTGACCCGCGGCGGCCCAGATGTCTTGAAAGCGAAAAAGCGTCTGGTCAATCAGAGTCACTGAATCAGACGCGTGCGCAATCGGGGCCACGCCGCCGATCGAAAAGCCGGTTTTGGCTTTGACGAAGGCGGCATCCGCGCGGCCCAGCGGCCCCACCAGC
>DATCIC010000561.1:0-3216 GCA_036508025.1 Rhodoferax sp.
TCAGCAAGCCCACCTTCGACCCCAACCTGTTTGTCGAAGGCATCGACAGCGAGAGCTGGCAGGCGCTGAACGAATCACCCGACAAGCCGCTGCTGAACCGCGCGCTGCGCGGCACCTACCCGCCGGGTTCCACCTACAAGCCGTTCATGGCGCTGGCAGCGCTGGAAACCGGCAAGCGCACGCCCGAGCAGACCATTTTCGACCCCGGCTACTTCATGTTTGGCGGGCATCGCTTTCGCGACGACAAAGAAGGTGGCCACGGCAGCGTCGACATGTACCACTCGATCGTGGCGTCGTGCGACACCTATTACTACATGCTGGCCAACGACCTGGGGGTCGACACCATCCACGACCAGTTGCAGCGCTTCGGTTTTGGTGAGCTGACCGGCATTGACATTTTCGGCGAGGTGCGGGGCCTGCTGCCGTCCACGGCCTGGAAGCGCAAAGCCTACAAAAAGCCGGAACAGCAAAAGTGGTACGCCGGTGAAACCATCTCGCTGGGCATCGGCCAGGGTTACAACAACTTCACCATGCTGCAAATGGCCTCGGCGGTTGCCACGCTGGCCAACAACGGCGTCAAGATGAAGCCGCATCTGGTGAAAGAGGTGGTGGACATCATCACGCACGCGCCGACCACCACCGAGCAGGAATCGGTGGGTGAAGTGATTGCCAAAGCGGCCAACATTGCGGTCATCAAGCACGCCATGGTCGGGGTGAACCTGGAGGGCACCTCCGCTGCCAGTTTTCGCGGTGCGCCCTACACCAGCGGCGGCAAGACCGGCACGGCGCAGGTGGTGCAGATCAAAGCCAACGAGAAATACGTCGCCTCCAAAACGGAGGAGCGCTTGCGCGACCATGCCCTGTTCACCGCCTTTGCGCCAGCTGAAGACCCCAAAATTGCCCTGGCCATCATCGTGGAAAACGCCGGATTTGGCGCCAAATACTCGGCCCCGATTGCGCGCCGGGTGATTGATTACTGGCTGCTGAACCAGTACCCGAGCCTGGAAGACATCGAGGCCGTGAAAAAAGGCATGGCACCGGCACCGATTGGCAAGCCGCGCACGGTGGCAGAACTGCCCTGGCCGCCGGGCTCCCCCGCAGCGCCTGTTGCCGCCGCCAGCGCACCCGCAAAAACAGCCAGTGCCGCGTCACCTGTTCATTAAGGGAACTTGCGCCTTGTTCTCAGCGTAAGAAGGCGTCATAGCCGGTTTTCAGGATCAGCGCGCTCACGACCACGATGAAGAAAACCCGCACAAAGCCGGTGCCATGCTTGAGCGCCAGGCGCGTGCCGAGCAGGCTGCCCGCTACGTTGGCCAGCGCCATGGCGAGCACCAAATGCCACCAGACATGGCCCTTGGCGATGAACAGAATCAGCGCCGCCGTGTTCGACGCGGTGTTGATGAGCTTGGCGGCGGCCGAGGCGCTCAGGAAGTCGTAGCCCATCACGCGCACAAACAAAAAGACCAGAAAACTCCCCGTACCCGGGCCAAAAAAACCGTCATAAAAACCGATCAGCGCGCCGATGGCCACCGCCAGATAAGCCTCTTTGGCGCCCGAGAACAACGGCGCATGGTTACGCCCTAACTCTTTTTTGAGCACGGTGTAGATCAGCACGGCCAGCAAGATACCCGGCAGCAGCTTGCGCAAAAAGTCGGCTGACACCACGGTGACCAGCCAGGCGCCGGCAAAGGACGCGACGAAGCCGGCGGCGGCGGCGGGCAGCAACGCGGCCCAGCGAATCTCGACGCGGCGGCTGAATTGCCAGGTGGCAAAGGCCGTGCCCCAGACGGAGGCACCCTTGTTGGTGCCGAACAGGGTGGCCGGTGGCGCGGCGGGAAAGGTGGCAAACAGGGCCGGCACCAGAATCAGGCCGCCGCCGCCCACAACCGAATCCACAAAACCGGCCAGCAGCGAGGCAGCAGAGACAATGAACAATTCCATCGGCGCATTGTCGCATCAAGTGTGGCTATTAATTACTACACTATTAATAGCTTACTAAGCAATAGTAACGGGGGCTAGAGGCCAATTTCATATAAAAAAAGCACCGGGGTTGCCGGTGCTTTTTTCAGGGTCATCGTCCTTGGACGACCGCGTTTTTTTCGTTGCCTCTTGCTGCTTTTGTCTCGTCGGGCCTTTCAGTGTCAACGCGCGGGTAGCGCGTTGACGATGGCCCGGACTTTACGTGGCAACGGCGGCAAGCGCATCAGGACTTACCCTCTTCGGATTTACCCTTCTATCCGCCGGGCAGCATCCTCCATAATCCAGCGCGCCGCCTTCTCCGCAATCATCAAAGTGGGTGAGTTGGTGTTGCCGCTGGTGATCACCGGCATCACGCCGGCATCGACCACGCGTAAGCCGGCAACCAGGCCACCGTTCCCGCCACGCACCCGCAAGTGTGAATCAAGCACGGCCAGCGGGTCATCGGCCGCACCCATTTTGGTCGTGCCGACCGGGTGAAAAATGGTGGTGGCAATGTCCCCGGCCAAGCGCGCCAGTTCCTCATCGGTCTGAAACTGAACGCCCGGCTTGAATTCCTGCGGCTGGTACTTGGCCAACGCCGGTTGCGCCACGATGGCGCGCGTCAGGCGCAATGAGTCCGCTGCCACCCGGCGGTCGGCCTCGGTGCTCAGGTAGTGCGGTGCAATCGCGGGCGCCGCATCAAAGCGCGGGCTCTGGATCTGCACCGTGCCGCGGCTGCTGGGCTGCAGGTTGCACACGCTGGCGGTGAAGGCGTTGAAGTGGTGCAGCGGCTCGCCAAAAGCGTCCAGGCTGAGCGGCTGCACGTGGTACTCGATGTTGGGGTAGGGCTGGCTGGCATCGCTGCGGGTAAAGGCGCCCAACTGACTTGGCGCCATGCTCATCGGGCCACTGCGCTTGAGCGCGTACTCCAGGCCGATCATGGCCTTGCCCCACAGCGAGTTGGCCTGCGTGTTGAGGGTCTTCACGCCGTTGACCTTGAACACGGTGCGAATCTGCAAGTGATCCTGCAAGTTGGCGCCCACCCCCGGCGCATCCACCTGCACCGCGATGCCATGCTGCTGTAAGAGCGCGGCCGGGCCAATGCCGGAGAGCTGCAAAATCTGCGGCGAGCCGATGCTGCCGGCACTCAGGATGACTTCGCCGGTGGCGCTGGCGTTGACCATCTCGCCGCCCATCCACACCTGCACACCGCTGCAGCGCAGGCTGGCGTCGGCCTGGGTTTGCAGTTGCAGCTTG
>DATCIC010000562.1:0-6486 GCA_036508025.1 Rhodoferax sp.
AAGCCGAGGGCATCGCGGTGGATGCACAGACCTGGCAAGAGATTGTTGCGGCAGGCCACAAGGTCGGCGTCACTTTGCCGGACTGAAGCACCTCCGGCGCGCGTATTCAGGATCATGCAGCGTCGCCTGCGCCATTGCGTGGCCACCGGGCAACAATTGCGGCCACGATGTCCTCGGGCCGACTCGCCATATCAAAAGTTTGCGCATGCTCGTCCGGCTCCGGCGCTTCGAGCGTGGCCAGCTGGCTGACCAGCAGCGACAGCGGCATGTAATGGCCGGTCCGCGCTGCCATGCGCGCTGCCAGCAGGTCGTAGTCGCCGTGCAGGTAGAGAAAATGCAGGTCGGGCGCACCTTGGCGCAGAATGTCACGGTAGGCGCGCTTGAGCGCCGAGCACGACAGCACCAGTCCCGTGCCCGCCAAGCGCGCTGCTTCAATACGCTCGGCCAGCGTTTGCAGCCAGCCGGCACGGTCCGCATCGTTCAAAGCAAAACCTGCCGCCATCCGCGCCACATTGGCGGCCGAATGCAAGGTATCGCCTTCCAGAAATTCCAGGCTCAAGGCGGCGGCCAGTTGGGCGCCCACGGTGCTTTTGCCGCAGCCGCTGACGCCCATAACCACAAAAATATTGGAACGCATCACAGTCACCTTTTCTCCTATGCACAAGCGCTCAATAACTATTTGGACCAGCGCACCGTGGCATCCGAGCGCTTGTGCAGATCAGGCAGCAACTCCAGCCCGAGTCCGGGCTTGTCATTGAGGCTGATCATGCCGTTTTCCACGATAGGCAATTCCGTGACCAACTCCTTGTACCAGCCGCTGTAGAAGGCGCGCACGCTTTCCTGGATCAGGGCATTGGGCGCATGCAGCGACAGATGGGTGGACGCCGCCCACACCACCGGGCCGGTGCAATCGTGCGGCGCCACGGGTAGCTGCCAGGCGTCGGCCATGGCGGCGATCTTGCGCGCGTCGGTCAGGCCGCCGCACCAGCTCAAATCCAACATGGCGACGCCGACCACGCCGGTTTGCAGATAGCCCTTGAAACCCCATTTATAGCTGAGCGTCTCGCTGGCGCAGATCAAGGCGCGCTCCATAGAAATTAATTCGTCACGCCGCCTTGAGCCTGGAGGCAGGCATATTCAGTCGGGGTAGGGAGCGGCTCGATGCCAAAATTTCTTCAACATCCTGCTGGGCACCATCAATCAGGACCAGGATGGCCTTTTCGGCTTTGGCCGGCTTGTGGGCAATCACCGCGTCAAGCACCGCGCGATGCCCCGCAAGGCTGCTGGCCGGCCCTCCTTCTTTACTGGTAGTCAACTCAAAGCTGGTCCGCAGCAACGCCCCAAGCGCCTTGCTCATGTGAATGAGCATGCGGTTGCGACAGGCCCGCAACAGGCCCTGGTGGAAGCGCAGGTCATAGGAGACATAGTCACCGCCTTCCTTCACGGCCCGCACCATGCCTTCAAAGGCAATTTCGATGCCTGCGATATCCTGCTGCGTGGCGCGCTGAGCTGCCAGCCGAACGGCGGCAGGCTCAACAACACGGCGCAAATCCATCAGATCGCGTAGAAATTCGGGTGTCAAGCCGGCCTTGCCTTGCCAGCCAATGACATCGGAATCGAACCAGTTCCAGTGCTCTGCGGACAGCACACGGGTGCCGACCTTGGGGCCGGTTGTCACCAAGCCTTTGGCAATAAGCGACTTCACGGCTTCACGTACCACGGTGCGGCTGACTCCCAGTTCCGCACCCAGGATCGGCTCGGGCGGAATCGATTCGCCAGCGGCGTAGCGCCCCGCAACGATGGCTTCGCCGAGATGGTCAACGGTATTGCCGTGGACGTTTTTTATCAGGTTAGTAATCATTTTTGATCGCTAATCATATGACGATAGCACGATATTTTCGCTAGGGTTTTCCCTAGAATCTGATTGCTATCATATGACGATAATACGTTTACTAATTCAAGTACTAATTCAAGGATTGACCCTATGACCCATTCAAGCAAGCCCAAAAAGAAGCCCGAAGAACTTCGCAGCCAGCAATGGTTTGGTCGGCAGGACCGCGACGGTTTTGTCTACCGCAGCTGGGTCAAGGGCAAGGGCGTGCCGGACGACCAGTTTGATGGCCGCCCGGTCATCGGCATTTGCAACACCTTCAGTGAACTCACGCCCTGCAACTCGCATTTCCGCACGCTGGCCGAGCAAGTGAAGATCGGCGTGTACGAGGCCGGCGGCTTTCCGATGGAATTTCCGGTCATGTCGCTAGGCGAGACCCTGATGCGCCCGACCGCCATGCTGTACCGCAACCTGGCCAGCATGGATGTAGAGGAAAGCATTCGTGCCAATCCCCTCGACGGCGTCGTGCTGCTGATGGGCTGCGACAAGACCACGCCCTCGCTGTTGATGGGTGCCTCCAGCGTGAACCTCCCTACCATCGGCGTCTCCGGTGGTGCCATGCTCAATGGCAAATGGCGTGGCCAGGAACTCGGCTCGGGCACGGGGGTCTGGAGCATGAGCGAGCAGGTGCGTGCTGGCACGCTCAAGCTGGAAGAATTCATGGAAGCTGAGAGTTGCATGCACCGCAGCCACGGCCACTGCATGACCATGGGTACGGCCTCCACCATGGCTAGCATGGTTGAAGCGCTGGGCATCGGGCTGCCGGGCAATGCGGCTTACCCTGCGGTGGACGGGAGACGCAACGTTCTGGCGCGCAACGCGGGCCGGCGCATCGTCGACATGGTGCATGAGGATCAGACTATTTCAAAGGTACTCACGCGCGAAGCCTTCGAGAACGCCATTCGCACGCTGGCGGCCATTGGCGGTTCGACCAACGCGGTGATCCACCTGATTGCCATCGCCGGCCGCTTGGGCGTGCCGCTGAGCGTGGACGACTTCGACCGCCTGGCCAGCGAACTGCCTTGCCTGCTCAACCTGCAGCCCTCGGGACAGCACCTGATGGAAGACTTCTGCTACGCCGGTGGCCTGCCGGTGGTGATGAAGGAAATCGGGCATCTGCTGCACAAGGACATCATCACGGTGAGCGGCAAGAGCGTGGCCGAGAATTTCGCCGGCGCGCAAAACTACGATCCACGCGTCATCAAGACCTTCGCCGAACCGTTCAAGGACAAGGCCGGCATTGCCGTGCTGCGCGGCAATCTGGCGCCGCGCGGCGCCGTCATCAAACCCAGCGCGGCCACGCCGGAGTTGCTGGTGCACACCGGCCGTGCCGTGGTGTTCGAGGACAGCCATGATTTCCACGCCCGCATCGACGACGACAGTCTGGATGTGGACGAGACCTGCATCCTGGTGCTGAAGAACTGCGGCCCCAAGGGCTATCCCGGCATGGCCGAGATCGGCAACATGCCGCTGCCGCCGAAAGTGCTGAAGAAGGGCATTACCGACATGGTGCGTATCAGCGATGCGCGTATGAGCGGCACGGCCTATGGTACCGTGGTGCTGCACACCACGCCCGAGGCGGCCGCCGGCGGCCCGCTGGCCGTGGTGCAAAACGGCGACATGATTGAGCTCAATGTGCCCGAGCGCCGGCTGCAACTGCTGATCAGCGACGAGGAACTCGCGCGGCGCCTGGCCACCTGGAAGGCGCCTGAGCCGCCGCTGTTGTCGGGCTACTGGAAGCTCTATGTGGACCATGTGCTGCAGGCCGACGAAGGCGCTGACTTTGACTTTTTGGTCGGCCAGCGCGGCGCTTTCGTGCCAAAAGACAACCACTAACCCGCGACAAGATGAAAATCCTGATCACCGACTATGATTTTCCCGATCTTGAACTGGAGCAGGCGCTGTATGGCGCTGCCGGCATCGAGATTGTTGTCGCGCAGTGCCGCACCGAGGAGGATGTGATTGCCGCGTCGGTCGGCTGCCAGGGTCTGCTGGTGCAATATGCGCCGATCAATGCCAAAGTATTCGCGGCCCGGCCCGAGATCCGGATTGTCAGCCGTTACGGTGCCGGCTTTGACACCGTCAATACCGCCGATGCGAAAGCGCATGGCGTGTGGGTCAGCAACTCGCCCGATTACGGCGTCGGCGAAGTTGCCACTCACGCGCTTGCGATGACGCTGTCGCTGCTGCGGCACATCGCGTTCTACGATCGGGACGTCAAGGCCGGAAAGTGGCATTTCACGAGCGCAGGCAAGATGCAGCGTGTCGCCGACATGACGGTCGGAATTTTGGGCCTTGGCCGCATTGGCAAGCGCATGGCGCATATCAGCCGAAACAGTTTCAAGCGCGTGATCGCATGCGATCCCTACATCATCGACGGCGATTTTCCGGCTTATGTCGAACGCGTCAGCAAGGAAGAATTATTTGCGCAGGCCGACGCGATATCGTTGCATGTGCCGCTCACCGATGAAACGCGCGGCATGGTCAACGCATCGGTACTCGGCCTGATAAAGCCCGGCAGCGTGCTGGTCAACACCGCGCGCGGTGCGGTGGTCAATATTGATGACCTGCTTGCTGTGCTCGATGCAGGAAGGCTTGACGGTGCTGCGCTGGACGTGCTGCCGGTTGAACCGCCAGCGACCGACTCGCGCATCGTGCAGCATCCGCGTGTATTGCTGTCGCCGCATGCGGCGTTCTACTCGGTGATCGCGGAAAAGGAACTGCGACGCAAGGCGGCGCAGAATCTGGTGGACTGGGCGCGTAGCGGTCGTCCGTCCTATGTGGTGGTCAATGGAAAATAGTCGACAAAGAGCATCCAAAGGAACAACATGAATGCCCGCACCTTGCTCGCGGTTGACTGGGGCACCTCATCGCTGCGCGGCGCGTGGCTTGACGCCCGCGGTCAGACTGTTGAAGAGCGATCTTTTGCCCGGGGCATTCTGACGGTAGCGCCGGGCGAATTTCCTTCTGTGCTCAAGTCCTGCTTTGGCGACTGGATGCAAAGGCCTGATGCTTTGTGCCTGATGTCCGGTATGGTCGGTAGCAAGCAGGGCTGGCTGGAAGCACCCTATTGCAGCTGTCCGGCAGGGTTCAAAGACGTTGCTGCCAATATGGTGTGGGTGGAGCCGGGCCACGTGGCCATCGTGCCGGGAATGTCTTGCGAACACAATGGCCTTCCTGATGTCAGGCGTCTCCAGCGCATTCCTGATGTCATGCGGGGCGAAGAGACCCAGATTTTTGGCGCCCTGCAACTGCTCGGACTGCGAGAAGCGCTGGTGGTGCTCCCAGGTACGCACAGCAAATGGGTGCGAGTGCAAGCGGGTCGTATCCAGTCATTCTCAACCTTCATGACGGGCGAGTTTTTTGCCCTGCTGCGGCAACACTCCATTTTGTCGCGCACCCTGCCGGCCAGCGATGGTGATTTCGACAGCGCGGCATTCGACCAGGGCGTGATGCTGGCCCTGCGCAGCAGCAGCCTGCTGCACACCGCCTTCAGCACGCGCACCCTGTCGCTATTCGATCAGCTGCCTGCCGCCGCACTGCCTAGCTATTTGTCCGGTCTGGTTATTGGCGAAGAGTTGCGTGCCCAGACTTTGCAGACCGACGCCGAGGTGGTCATCATCGGCTCGGAGTCATTGACTCAGCGCTACCAAAGTGCGCTGGCCCTGCGCGACGTGCCCTCGCGGCGGGTGGGCTCGGAGGCGACTTGGGCCGGTCTGTGGGCTATCGCGCAAACGCTCCATCCCAACTTGTTGAAACAATCATGAATGCACACCAAAAATTTGAAACCGCACTGAGTCACATTCCCCTGGTCGCCATCCTGCGCGGCCTGCAAGCGCACGAGGCGCTGGCGGTGGGCGAGGCTCTAATCAGCACGGGCTGGACCCTGATCGAAGTCCCCCTTAACTCACCTGATCCGCTCACAAGCATTGCCACTCTGGCCAGCAACTTCTCCCAGGCGTTGGTCGGTGCCGGCACGGTGCTCACGCCGGACGATGTGCGCAACGTCCATGCGGCAGGTGGCCAACTGATCGTGTCACCCAATTTCAATCCAGCTGTGGTGCGCGAAGCCGTGCGTTTGGGGCTGGTGTGCTTGCCCGGCGTGATGACTGCCACCGAGGCCTTTGCAGCACTGGAGGCGGGCGCCACGGGACTCAAACTTTTCCCGTCAGAGATGATTACACCGGCGGTGGTTCGGGCTCTGCGCGCCGTGCTACCCGCAGACACCCGACTGCTGCCGGTAGGTGGAATCACGCCGGAAAATATGAGTAGTTACCTGACGGCCGGCGCCACTGGCTTTGGTATTGGATCAGCCCTCTACAAGTCCGGTATGACAGCAACCCAGGTTCAGGCCAATGCCATGAACTTTATTTCCGCCTGCCGAGCCTCCCCCTTGTCTCACTAAAAGCCCCGCAACCTTGCGGGCCTGATGAAACGAAAGTACATCACCATGACAACCCAAAAGCACGACAACCTCATCAACGGCCAATGGATTGCGGGTGCCCACTACGCCCCCAACCTCAATCCGTCCAATATTGCCGACGTCATCGGCGACTACACCCAGGCCGATGCGGCGCAGCTCGATGCAGCGGTCA
>DATCIC010000563.1:0-11577 GCA_036508025.1 Rhodoferax sp.
CGGCTCGCACCCGGTGCATCCACCGATTCCCGGCATTGATTCGGTCGGCGTACATACCTGCTGGACCATGGCCGATGCGCGCGCCATCATGGCGCTGGCCAAGCCAGGTGCGCGCGTGCTGCAGCTCGGCGCCGGCTTCATTGGCTGCATCATCATGGAAGCGCTCAGCGCACGCGGGGTGAAGCTGAGCGTGGTTGAGATGGGTGACCGCATGGTGCCGCGCATGATGGGGCCCACCGCGGGCGGCATGATTCGCGACTGGGTTGATGCCAAAGGGGTGGAGGTTTTTACCGGCACGCGGGTCGAGTCGATTGAAGCGGGCACCCCACTGAACGTGCGTCTGTCGAATGGCAAGACGATGCAGGCCGATCTGGTGATCAGCGCGGCTGGTGTGCGTCCGGCCATCGGGTTTTTGGAAAATTCAGGCGTCAAGTGTCTGCTGGGGGTGCTGACTGACGAGCACCTGCAAACCAATGTGCCGGGCATTTACGCCGCTGGTGACTGCGCCGAGGCGTTCGACAAAGTATCCGGCAAAACGGTGGTCAGTGCCATTCAGCCCAACGCGGCCGAACAGGCCCGGGTGGCGGCCTTGAACATGGTGGCCTTTGCCTGCGGCCAAGCCCTCACGGCCGAACTCAAAGGGGTGACGCAGATCAACGTGCTCGACACGCTGGGGCTCATTTCAAGCAGTTTTGGTGATTGGCAAGGCGTGCCTGGTGGCGAGCATGTGGAACTCACCGACAAGGCCCAGGGGCGCCACCTCAGCCTGCAGTTCAAGGATGATGTTCTGGTAGGCTGCAATAGTGTGGGCTGGACCGAGCATGTCGGTGTGATGCGCGGCCTTGTAGAGGGTCAGGTCAAATTGGGCGCCTGGAAAGACCGGCTGATGAACGACCCCACCCAACTGATGCAAGCCTACTTGGCCAGTGCCCAGGCGCAAGGCAATTGGACCGGTGCGCTGGATGAGCGACGCCGCTAGCGTTTTTCTAACGATGAAAATCACCTTCAAGCTTTTTGCCTCGCTCACCGACTACCTGCCAGTGCAGGCGCGCTACAGCAACGTGCTTGAGTTGGATGTCGCACCCGATGCCAGCATCAGCCAGATCATTGAGCCCTTTGGTCTGCCGCCCAAGATGGTGCATCTGGTGCTGATTAATGGCAGCTATGTCGAGCCCGAGAAACGTCTGACGCAGACTCTGAATGATGGCGACGTGCTGGCGATCTGGCCGCCGATTGCTGGTGGCTGAATGCAATTGTTTTATGCCGAGCGCTTCGAGCGCGAGATGGGTTGCACCGAAGCCGAGTGGCTGGCGTGGCTGCCCAACGCCATTGGCGATCATTTCTGGAAGCTGCAAGCGCATGCTGCCGGGGTGCGCATCGGTGACGGTGCCTTGGGTTTGACCTGGCAAGTGGGCGAGCCGCGTGTGATTGCCCTCATGCGCATCCCCCGCCTGATGGTGGGTTTCAGGTTTGCCGGGCTTGATGAGGCCCAGCGTTACACCTTCATGAAGCGCTTTGACTTGTACATGCAGCGCGGTGGCGGCTAGGTTCTTCAGGGCCGGTCGGCCGAACAAATCATGGCGTGGTCTCCCTTTTGTCGCTGACGTTACCGGGCCGGGTTGACCGCAAAATCCGGTCGTCATAGGATACCTACGGCACCATCTTTGAACAACAAAATAGGAGACTTCATGCCTTACGCCCAGGTCAATGGCCAGAACCTTTACTTCGAGGACAGCGGCGGCGCTGGCCCGGCCGTCATCTTTTCCCATGGCTTGCTGATGGACAGCAGCATGTTTGCACCGCAGGTGGCCGCGCTCAAGTCCCGTTACCGCTGCATCGTGTGGGATGAGCGCGCACACGGCCAAACCGCCACCGGCGCCTGCGCCCCTTTCAGCTACTACGACTCCGCGAATGACCTGGCCGCCTTGCTGGCACATCTGGGTATCGGGCAGGCCGTGCTGGTCGGCATGTCACAAGGCGGCTACCTGTCGCTGCGCTGCGCGCTGACGCATCCGGAAATCGTGCGTGCGCTGGTCTTGATCGACACGCAGGCCATGCCGGAGGACCCGGCCAAAATGCCCGCCTACCAAGCCATGCTCCAGGACTGGACCGTCAACGGCCTCTCGGACCAGACCGCCACGACCATCGAAACCGTCATCCTGGGTGAGCAGTGGCCAGCTGCAGCCGTGTGGCGAGAAAAATGGAAAAAGACGGCACCCGCCGATTTGTTGCAGAGTTTTCAGACGCTGGGTACGCGCGATGACATCAGCGATCAGATCGGGCGCATTGCTGTTCCCACGCTGGTGCTCCACGGCGATAGCGACCGCGCGATTGAGCTCCCGCGTGCCAAGGCCATGGCCGATGCTATGCCCAACGCCCAGTTCATCGTGGTGCCGGGAGCCGGACACGCCTCAAACCTCACGCACCCGCAAGCCGTCAATCCGGCCATCGAGTCGTTTTTGGCAACCCTCAAGTTTTAATCAGGAGGCTTGTTTGCAACCGGTTGGATGCTAAAGCTTAAGCACTTATCGATTGGGATATGCGCTCTGAACGCTAACAAGCTGAAAGATGCACCCAATGGAAAGCCGCTCTATGCGGCTTTCGTCTTTTTTAGGTTGAATTGGCCTGTAGCCACCGTCAATCATGCGTTAGCAGCTATAAATAAAACAGGTAATCCCCCGGCTTTGCCGGGGAGACAGTAGGAGTTTTACTTTTTCGGGGGTATGGGTGTCCATCATGGAAACTCCAATCGTGAGCCGCCAAGCAAACGAAAGGAGAAACCAGATGGACAAAGTAGGAAGCCTAAACCACACGAAATGGGATTGCAAGTACCACATTGTGTTCATACCGAAGTGTTGTCACTGACCGCCGTAATGGAGCCACCGATGTTCGGCGTAATGGAGCCACAAACAGGTGTGTAAAACGACATCCCGAGGTGGTTAAACAGTAGTGGATTTTGCCTCTTTTTGGGAGACGGTTTTCTGGCTGCCCTTGGGCAACAACTTCGGAGCGCGGTAGGACGGGCCATCAAGCTCCAGGCAATAGGCGTTGTGACGCAGCCGGTCCAGCGTGGCCGAGCCCAGCAGGCGGTTGACCGCAAAGGCCTGATCCCACTCCTCATAGTCCAGATTACTGGTCACCACGGTCGTGGTGCGCTCATACCGCTCGGAGATCAGATCGTGCAAATCTTCATCAAACGGCGCTCGCAGCGGTTTGAGACCAAAGTCATCAATGATCAACAAAGGCACCTTGGACAGACTTGCCAGCTTGCGCTCATAGGCCCCGGTGGCCCGCGCCGCGTTCAGACTTTGCGTCAGACTGGCGCAGGTGGCAAACACCACGTCCACCCCCTGGCGCACCGCACAGTGCCCCAGTGCTTGCGCCAGATGACTCTTGCCAGTACCGCACGGCCCCACGATCAGCACAGGCGCTTTCTCCTGCAGATAGCGTCCGGTGGCCAGGTCATGCACCAGGGCGCGGTTGAGATGGGGCAGCCGGTCAAAGTCAAACTGCTCGATCGTCTTGGTGGTGCGGAACTGCGCCCGGCGCAGCCGGGTGCTGAACTTCTTCTGATCCCGGCGGGCCACCTCGTCACTGATAAGCAGGGCCAGGAACTCGGTATAAGCCAGCTTGGACTCAATGGCTTGTCGGTTGCGTGCGGCCAGCGAATCCAGGATGCCCGACAGGCGTAGGGATTTGAGTTGTGGGGCCAATTCAGGTGCAGGGTTCATCAGGGGTTTCTCCTTTGGGGTGGTTAATGCAGCAAGTCTTGCTGCGGGTTGGGGGAAGCAAACAGGGTGGCGGCATCCCGTGCAAAGCGCGGATTGGCGTAGGCCGGTGGGGTGAAGGGTTCGGCCGCGGGCGTCTTGTCAGCACCAGTAGACAGAATGGACTTGACGGTGCGGTAGAACGGACTGTCATGGGCCAGTGCCCGCGCACAGGCGGCCTCCAGCCGGGCGTTTCCATAGGTCTTGCCCAGACTGATCACACCCTGGGCGGCACGAAGACGCTCCAGAATCTTGTCCGACAGCAGCCGATCTATCAACTGCGCACAGGACGCGCCCACAAGCTCGGCCTGCATGCCAAGCCACTCTCGGTCACGGGCAAAGAAGGCTTGAGCCTTGGGTGGCAGGTGGTCGCGCAAAGTTTTGCGTTCACCCGGTTTGAGCCCTCTGCAGTGGGTGGCGACGTGGCGGAATTCGTCATATAGCGCCACCGCACCATCGGTGGCACGCAGCCACAGCACTTTGCCAACCAGCGCAAATGGTGCGGAGTACAGCCGGTAATCAAACTTGACGTGACAGTCCCGGTGCAGTGTTACCTGGTGCCAGGTACCCAGGTCCGGAGCAATGACAGGCAGTGCCTGCATCAGGGGGCGCTCCATCGCAAAGAGGGCCAATGGTGCCTGGCGCGTGGTGCCGTGGATACGAACCCCTGCGACTTGGGTGACCCAGGCGCGGGCCTGTTCGTTCAAGTCCGCCAGGTTGCGGAATTCGCGTAGCGCCAGGAAGTTGCCTTTGACGTACTTGACGCCGGACTCGACGATGCCCTTCTTCTGCGGGTCGTACGGCGGGCAGGGATCGATCTTGAAGCCGTAGCCTTCTGCACACTCGGCGTAGGCTCGCTGCACAGTGGGGTCCTTGGCGCAGGCTTTGGTGATGGCGCATTTGGCGTTGTCGATGATGACGCGCTGGGGCACAGCACCAAACCACTCGAAGGCCCGGCGGTGGCAACCCAGCCAGGTGGCGGCACTTTGGTCCCAGACGAATTCGACGTATTGGTGGCGCGAGAAGCAAAGGGTCATCACAAACGCCCAGGTCCGGCGCAGTCTGTCGTCCGGGTGCATGAGCATGGGTCCGGCGCCAAAGTCCACCTGGACTGCCTCACCTGGGCTGAAGTCCAGACGGCACGAAGTCTCTGGTGGTTCGGCACTGCGAATGTCGGCCAGGATACGGCGAACGGCCGAGTAGCTGCCGCTCCAGCCCTGTTCGCGCTGGAGCGCGGCGAAGATGGCGACACCGGAGACGCCTTGCTCCGCCCAGCCTTGTATGCGTTCGCGCTGCGCTGCCAGGCTGGAGACGGTGGTGCTGGCACGTTTGGGCTGACCCAGCGCAGCAGCTATCGCTTCGTCCTCGGGCATGGCTGCAGTGGCATCAAGCCAATTGCGCTGTGCCCCGAGCTCGCGCAGTCGGGCCGCTGTTCGCCTGCCCATGATGCGCGCTGCCGCTATCTGGCGGTCTGAGTCCCCTTGGCGCATGCGCACCAAGGCCTGTCGGTACTGAAACATCTCGAATCTCCTGCGTGCCATCTGCATTTCCTTTGGGTAAAAAGCCCAAAGGGTAGAGATGACACAGGGTTCGGGATATCGCTCAACGCCCTGTCAGTGGCTCCAATACGCCGATCATGAAATGGATCCATTACGGCGATCACGCCGTGGCTCCATAACGCCGGTCACAAACTGGATCCTATATGCCGATCACGGAATGGATCCTATATGGCGGTCGGTGACAAGTGTCGAAGGAAAGTGTTGTACGGTCAGTTGAAGAGGGAGCTCCCAGAGCTGTTTCATGAACTCGCGCGACACAAGGAATGCCGGATAGAAGAAGGTCACATGATGGGAGATCACGTACACATGTTGATATCGATACCGCCAAAGTATTCGGTGTCACAGGTGATGGGATACATCAAAGGGAAAAGTGCGATCCACTTGGCCAGGGTTTACGGAGATAGAAAAAGGAACTTTGCAGGGCAAAGTTTTTGGGCCCGAGGCTACTTTGTATCGACAGTGGGGCGCGATGAAGAGGTCATACGCAACTACATTCGACATCAAGAGAAGGAAGATGAAAGGCTAGAGCAGCTCGCGCTGTGGAGATAGCCGCCACCGACTAGGTGGCACAAAGAGTTGGGGCCGCGTAAGCGTCCCCGTTTTGCCGCTTTGAGCGGCTCACAAATTGAAAGCCCCCGGCTTTGCCGGGGGATGGTTACTAATATAGCTTAAATCGCGTTCGGTACGCAACGCCCGTTAGCGGCGCGTTTGAATGTTGACTGAAACGCCGACGCCTTGTGTCATGCGTCCTTTGAAATACCCCCATCACCGACAGTCTTTGGTATTTTCTTATGATGCAGCATGAGCCCACAACCCCAAAATAGACCCCGCGGACCATCGCGTCGCGCCCAGTCCGGGTTGCTGGTCTCTGAAACACATAACTTGAAGCCACGATAGGAAAAAACTTGATTACCTCCCTCACCCCAAGCCCTGCTACCACCACACCCAAGCAGCCGCGCCTCACCAGCCTGTCCCATGGCGGCGGCTGCGGCTGCAAGATTGCGCCTGGCGTCCTGTCTGAAATCCTCAAGGGCATCACCGCCTTGCCGATCCCGAAGGAACTGATGGTGGGCATAGAGACCGCCGATGACGCAGCTGTCTACTGGCTTAACGACGAGCAGGCCCTGATCGCCACCACCGACTTCTTCATGCCGATCGTCGATGACCCGTTTGACTTTGGCCGCATCGCCGCCACCAACGCCATCTCCGACGTCTATGCCATGGGCGGCAAGCCGATTCTGGCGCTGGCCCTGGTCGGCATGCCGATCAACGTGCTGTCCACCGAGACCATCGCCAAAATCCTCGAAGGCGGCGCCTCGGTCTGTCGTGCCGCCGGCATCCCGATCGCTGGTGGCCACACCATCGACTCGGTCGAGCCGATTTACGGCTTGGTGGCCCTCGGTCTGGTGCACCCCAGCCGGGTGAAGCGCAATGCCGATGCCCAAGTGGGCGACCGGCTGATTTTGGGTAAACCGCTGGGTGTGGGCATTTTGTCGGCGGCGCTTAAAAAGGAAAAACTGGACGGACCCGGCTACGCCCAGATGATTGCCGTCACTACCCAGTTGAATACCCCCGGCCCCGAGCTGGCCGCGCTCAGCGGCGTGCACGCCATGACCGACGTCACTGGTTTTGGTCTGGCCGGCCACGCGTTGGAAATTGCACGCGGTGCCCATTGCACCGTGCAAATCGACTGGGCGCGGGTGCCGCTGCTGGCCGGTGTGCGTGAACTGGCGTTGCAAGGCATTGTCACCGGCGCTTCCGGGCGCAACTGGACCGCTTATGGGCAGGAGATTGCCTTGCCCACCGGCTTTGCCGAGGTTGACCAAGCGCTCCTGAGCGACCCGCAAACCAGTGGTGGCTTGTTGGTGTCGTGCGCCCCTGCGGCGGTGGGCGCCGTGCTGGAGATTTTCAGGCAGCATGGGTTTGATGCGGCCTGCGAGATTGGCGAGATCACGGCCGGGGCGGGTATCCCGAAGCTGCAGTTGCGCTGAGGGTGTTCGGGCCGACGGCACCTGCGCCAGTGGTGTAGTGGGTGCGGAGTTTTGTGCTGGTCGTCTCGACGGGGGGTGAGTGATTGATTTACCAATGCTCTGTTCCCGTTAAGTGAGGATGAGAAAAATAGAAAATTATAGATTTTGCTCGCGATGAGCGAATTCCTATCTTCGCTGCTATCTGTATATCGTCGCATAGCTCATGGTTTCTCTGCGAGAATTAAGCGGTCTCCGCTATGAAAGGAACATCGTGAGGTTTGTCGCACTGGATGTTGAAACCGCCAACCCGGACATGTCGAGCATCTGCCAAATCGGCATAGTCCACTTCGAGGACGGCAAGGTGGTGGACTCTTGGTCGTCGCTCGTCGATCCCAAGGACTACTTCGACGGAGTGAACATTTCCATTCATGGCATCGACGAAGACAATGTTCGCGGGGCGCCCGATTTCAAGCAGGCCTCATCCGAGGTTCGCAAACGATTGGCCGGTCAGATTGTCGCGATCCACACGGCGTTTGATCGAAACGCCATCGCCCGGGCCTCCTTGAAGCATTCTGCCGAACCGCCCGAGTGCTTTTGGCTCAACACCGCCAGCGTCGCACGGCGGGCATGGCCGGAGGTCGCACAGAAGGGCTATGGCCTGTCGGCCCTGTCGCAGAAGTTCGGCATCGAGTTCGAGCACCACAACGCCGTGGAGGATGCACGTGCCGCCGGCCTCATCCTTGTCCGTGCCATGGCGGAAGCCAACCTTGACTTGGACGCTTGGCTCGACCGTGTCAAACGCCCCTTGGGAGCCAACGGCAGCGACAGCATGGCACGCGACGGCAACCCCGAGGGCTCGCTCTATGGCGAGGTCGTGGTGTTCACGGGAGCCCTTGCCATTCCGCGACGCGAAGCGGCAGACATGGCGGCGAAGGCTGGTTGCGAGACGGCGGACGGCGTGACCAAGCACACCACCTTGCTTGTGGTGGGCGACCAGGACATACGGTTGCTCAACGGACACGAGAAAAGCAGCAAGCACCGCAAGGCCGAAGAACTAATCGCGAAGGGCCAGCCTCTTCGCATCCTCACCGAGTCCGACTTCGCTTCCATGGTTGGAATCCAATGATCCCCGGCTTTGTCAAGATGGACGGGGCACGGTTCAGCACGGAGGTCTGGGGGAAGATCAAGAACAAGGTGGACGCCGTCGAAAGCAATTGGGCCTTTACCAAAGAAAAAAGCCGCTAACTGTATGTCGTGGGCCGTTAAGCAAAACCTGTCAGTGAATCAAGCATAAGCAGTCAGTGGCTCGTCAATGAAACCGCGAATTACTCAAAACTACTGGTTAAAGCAAAACTCGGCAGAACGTTCAAAAATAGAGCATAAGCTGACAAAAAGAAATTCGTATGGAGTTTTGACATCTTTTGATTGATTTTGGCGTCATTTACATGAATAAACGTTGCCATTTTCTCTGTCAGGGTTTCTAACCATTCTGACATGGCAATGCACCAGCCGATAACGTGTTAGCGGCCACTTTAGGAAAGCTGAAAATTTTCGGACGGCGGTTCAATTCCGAAATTCCCAACATAAATCACACACGCATTTGTCTCTTGATCCGTTGGCCATACACTTTGAGCCCGCTAAGAGAGACGCTGTATCACTTCAAAGTTATATCCGTACAGTATCACATTTAAGTGATTTGTTGACATTATCGCCTTTAAGTGATATTGTGACAATATTATTCAAAGGTGGTATTTCGCTATGGACTATCTCATCTCAATCTCAGACCAGTTCGCGCCCCAACTGCGCTCCCTGCGCAAAGTGCGCCGGCTGAGCCAAGCGGACCTTGCTCTCAAACTTGGGGTGACCCAGTCCCGCATCGCGGCGATTGAGCGCAATCCCTCCGCTGTCAGTGCGGGGCAGCTTTTGGACCTTTTGAAGGTTTTAGGTGTCGACCTGGTCTTGCGCGATACGCATGCGCCGGTCGGCACCACATCGCCAGAGTCAGATATATCCGCCACCGGGCCTAAAGGAGAGTGGTAATGAGTGCGCTTTTAGTGTGGATGAACGGTGAATCGGTGGGCACTTGGAGTGTGGGGCGCACCGGTAACCACCGGTTGGACTATGCGCCGTCCTGGCGGACGTCTGCGCGCAGCCGTCCGCTTTCCCTGTCGCTACCTTTTACGGCAGACAACCGGTTGGAAGGGGACGTGGTCCGCAACTACTTTGACAACCTGCTGCCTGACAGTGACGGCATTCGCAAGCGCATCAGTGCCCGGTTCCATACCAAAGGCACGGACGCGTTTACGCTGTTGCAAGCGGTAGGCCGGGACTGTGTGGGTGCGGTGCAGCTGCTGCCACCCGGCGTTACCCCGGAGGGCTTTGACCAGCTAAAGTACGACGCCCTCTCGTCCGAACAGATTGAGAGGCATCTGGGTGCCTTGGGCTCCCAAGCCGGAGTGGGGGCTCAGGATGATGAAGAAGACTTCCGTCTGTCCATTGCCGGTGCGCAGGAAAAAACTGCACTGCTTCAAGTGAACGGCCAATGGTGTCGGCCCCTGGGCGCTACGCCCACCACCCACATACTCAAGCCGCCCATCGGGGTAACCCCGGGGCCCAACTTGGACCTGCGGCTATCCGTCGAGAACGAATGGCTTTGCAGCCAAATTGTGCGAGAGCTTGGTTTGCCGGCGGCTGAGTGCCAGATACAGGACTTTGGCGCAAGGCGGGCGTTGGTGGTCAAACGCTTTGACCGAAGCTGGCGTCCGGAAGGTTGGATTGCACGATTACCTCAAGAGGACTTTTGCCAGGCAAAAGGTGTTTCCAGCGACCAGAAGTACGAGCAGAAGGGCGGGCCCAGTATTGAGGCGTGCCTGGATGTACTTAAAGGGGGAGAGGCTTTTCATGAAGACGGGCGAACGTTCTTGTGCGCCCAACTGCTGTTCTGGTTCTTAGCAGCCATCGACGGGCATGCCAAGAACTTTTCCCTATTCGTGCTTCCCGGCGGTCGCTATCGGATGACGCCCTTGTACGATGTGCTATCGGCATGGCCACTGATTGGCACGGGCCCGCACTCCCTGCAGTACAAGAAAACAAAGTTGGCCATGGCTGTGCATAGCAAGACGGCTCATTACAAACTGTCGGAAATCCAGTATCGCCACTGGGAAGCGCTGGCCAAGCGCAGCGGAGTGGAAGGTGCGTGGGACGCCATGCTCGACATGACGCACCGCCTGGACACGACGCTGGCCGCGGTTGAACAGCGATTGCCGGCCGACTTCCCTGTGGAGTTGGCCCACACTGTATTTCAGGGCGTTCGCCGACATTTGAAGCAGTTCAATCGGGGGCCCTTGCTTGCAGACGGGGCTACTGTGTTGGCGCCGACGCCAATTTGACCACCCCCTGCCAATTTCGATTGACCAGTGACTGTGGTTCTACAACTTTCATATACATTCAGAATTCTCTGTATATTGGGTGATCACTGATTTCCGGCACAACTGGTTAAATTGGCGTCGGCAGCAACACATAGCTGAGCGGAAAGCCGCAGAGTCTTGAGGGGAAAACCCAAGTCAAATCAATGACTTGGGTTCGTATTGGTGGAGCTGGCGGGATTTGAACCCGCGTCCGCAAGCCATCTTCGAGCAGATCTACATGTTTAGTGGTCTGATTTAAGTCTCGCCCTTGTGAACGCGCAGCCACACGCTTTCACAGTCGCCAGTACCCTATTGTCTTACTCCAAACCAAGGTACCCGGTTCAGCGCCAGCCGATGTGAATGACCTTACAGCCTGGAATCCTTAACTTGCGCTAGAGACCCCTTGCCCAGCCCATCGGCCTGCTGTTGTAAGGCTCACTGGTGTTTAAGCAGCGAGTGCGAAACGTTCGTCGTTTGCAGTTAGTTTTTTTGAATCTGTTTTACGAGCGCATTCAGCTCGACATGCACCACAGCGATTCCGTACCCACGTCGAAACCAGTGCAGCCCCAAGAACGCTATTTTAGGCCTTATGCAGCAATTGCAAGAGGTCGGCCGGAAAATTGATGATTGCGTGCGCGCCCCATTGGAGCGGATCGGCTTTTTGGCCAAGATAGCCGTAGGTGGCCGCGACCGTCCCCATGCCAGCCGCTCGTCCCGCCACAATATCTCGTTCATCATCGCCAACATACAGGCAAAGCGCGGGGTCAAGAGAGAGCCGCCTTGCGGCTTCAAACAGCGGTTCTGGATGCGGCTTGGCATGGGGCGTAGTGTCGCCACTGATCACCACCTTGGCCGATTCAAAGAGCGGCATCTT
>DATCIC010000564.1:0-2104 GCA_036508025.1 Rhodoferax sp.
CCGCGCCCAGTGGGCCGAAGAAGATCTGCCCCGGGGGCTTCGCTGTCTTCAATTTGGCCGACTGCCCAACGCGTCCGGCTACGCACCACCAACGGCCTCGAACGCATTAACCGCGAGATCAAACATCGTACCCGTTTCGCATCCATCTTTCCCAATACCGCTTCCTGTCTGCGCTTGGTCTCAGCTCTGCTCGCCGAATGCGATGAGGATTGGATGACCGGAAAATCTATCTCACCCGGAAAGGCTGAGACCTCCATCCCGATGAAGTCGCCTGGAAATTCTTTGCAGAAGAAACGTTGCGCTGCCCCCACTAGGCCGGATAATATGCACACAACATATGCAGGATGTCGTGCAGACAATGCCAAAAGTGTATATTATCTTCGCCCGTTGCGAGACGACCTGGCCAACCTGATTCGCATGAATCAGATTGCGGAAGGTCACGTTGACTGTCTTGCGACCGGCAAGACGCACTGCGAGCAGATGGGATGCCGGTGGCGTAAGGACTGTCTACCGGAATCCGCCGAAGATGCTCCCGCCGAGCCTGAATCCGCCCCCTCGAACAAAGAACGGGAGACAACCTCGTGAGCGATCAATCACCCCTGTGGTGGGGCGCCGTTCCGATGCTGGCGCAGGCCGGGGTCGGCGCCGCCGGGCTGCTGACGGTCGGCGGCTTGAGCGGCTGGGCGCCGGCGCTGGCCGCCGGCCTCGTTGTCTTGGGCGGGGCGCTGGCCTTTTTGCTGGTGGCGCGTTGGCAAGACAGCCTGCGTCAGCAGCAGGCCGCGGCGCAGGACGCACTGGCGGGCGAACGCCGCGCGCATCAGGCAGATCACCTCGCCGGCCTGGATCGCCTGTGCGGCGGTGTGTTGCCGGTCTGGGCGGGGCAGATCGAAATGGCCCGCGCGCACACTGAGGACTCGATTACCGCCCTGGCCAACCGCTTCGCCGCCATCAACGAGCGCGTCGGGACGACCATGGCCGCGTCACAGGGCGAGGCCGGCAGCAACCTGATCGAGCTGCTGACGCAGAACGAGGTGGAACTCAATTCAATCATCGCCACGCTGCGTTCGGCGCTGGCCATGAAGGAGTCGATGCTCAGCGAAGTCGCCGCGCTGTCGCAATTTACCGAAGGGCTCAAACGCATGGCGCAGGACGTCGGCGACATCGCCAAGCAGACCAACCTGCTGGCGCTTAATGCGGCGATCGAGGCGGCCCGGGCCGGCGAAGTGGGCCGGGGTTTTGCCGTGGTCGCGGACGAAGTGCGCAAGCTTTCCGACCTTTCCGGCGGAACGGGCAAGAAGATCAGCGAAACGATCGAAACGGTCAACAACGCGATTGCCGCGACCTTGCAGAGCTCGCGCAAGTACGCGCAGCAGGACGCGGCAATGGTGGTCAATTCGGAGCAGGTGATTGCCCAGGTGGTCGGCCGGGTGCATGCGGCGGTGGGCGGTCTGGCGGATTCTTCGCAGGTGCTGCGCGAGGAAACGCAGAGCATCGGCGAGGAGATTGCCGACGTTCTGGTCGCGCTGCAGTTTCAGGACCGGATCAGCCAGGTGCTGGGGCACGTCTGCCACGACATGGGCAAACTGCAAGAGCGCCTCGCCGGGCACGAGCAGCAACTGGCGGCAGGCGGCGCGCCGGTGGCCGTGGACGCGAGCGCCTGGCTCGATGAACTGTCGCATACCTATACCGTACCCGAGCAGCATGTGGTGCACAGCGGCGGCACGGCGCGTGCTGCTGCGGCCTCCGAAATTACCTTCTTCTAAGTCTTGCGAGGACCCCCATGGCAAAGAACATCATGATCGTCGACGACTCCGCCTCGCTGCGGCAGGTGGTCAGTATCGCCCTGAAGAGTGCCGGCTACGACGTTGTCGAAGCCTGCGACGGCAAGGATGCGCTGGGCAAGCTGGACGGTCGCAAGCTGCACCTGATCATCAGCGACGTCAACATGCCGAACATGGACGGTCTGACCTTCGTCAAGGCCGCCAAGCAGTTGCCGGCCTACAAGTTCACGCCGGTCATCATGCTCACCACCGAAGCTGGTGAAACGAAGAAACGCGAGGGGCAGGCCGCCGGGGCGAAAGCGTGGGTGATCAAACCCTTCCAG
>DATCIC010000565.1:0-5705 GCA_036508025.1 Rhodoferax sp.
CGTGCGGCCCATAGACATTGAAGTAACGAAAACCCACTACTTGGCCAGTCTTGCCGGCCACCGAGCGCCGAAAGTCGTTGCCGCACTCCCGCCGCATACGCTGGTCAAACAGCAGCTTGGAGTAGCCATAAACATTCAGAGGACGCTCAAAGGCCGGGTCTTCCCGGAACGTGTCCGAGCCGCCGTAGGTGGCGGCGCTCGATGCATACAGCAAGCGCGCCCCGCGTTTCTGGCAGGCGTGGAACAGGTCCACGGAGGTGGCATAGTTGTTGTCCATCATGTACTTGCCATTGCTTTCCATGGTGTCGCTGCAGGCGCCCTCGTGAAACACGGCCTCGATCTGCCCGTAGGCACCGTGGGCAAACAGATCGTAGAACGCGCTCGCATCCACATAGTCTGAAATCTTGAGATGGGCGAGGTTGCGAAACTTGTCGCCTTGCGTCAGGTCGTCAACGGCAATGATGTCGTCGAGACCGCGGGCGTTAAGCCCCTGAATGATATTGCTGCCAATAAAACCGGCAGCTCCGGTAACGACGATACGGGTCATGCAAACAACTCCTCATAAGAAACCGTGGCAGTGCCAAACTTGCCAACCACCAGGCCAGCGGCCCGGTTGGCCAGCGGTAGGGCGTCGCGCATAGTCATACCGGCCGCCAGCAGCGTGGCCATGGTGGCAATGACCGTGTCCCCTGCGCCGGTGACATCAAACACTTCACGTGCCTGGGCGGTCACGCTGAACTGGCCCTGGTCGTCAAACAGTGTCATGCCTTCTTCGCTGCGGGTCAGCAGCACCGCCTGCAGTCCGAGCTGCTGGCGCAGGTTCTGCACTTTGGTTTGCAGCTCAGACTCGTCCAGCCAGGGGCCAATCACCTGTTGCAACTCGGTTCGGTTGGGCGTGATGATGCTGGCGTTTTTATAGCGAGAATAGTCGGCTCCCTTGGGATCGATCAGGATCGGTTTGCCCGCGGCCGCTGCGCGCGCGATCATGTCGCTGACATGGGCCAGACCACCCTTGCCGTAGTCTGAAAACAGAACCGCGTTATGTGCGGGCAGCAGTTTGGCAAAGGTGGCGGTCTGCGAGGCCAGTACTTCAGTCTTGGGCGTGTTTTCAAAATCCAGGCGCAGCAGTTGTTGCTGGCGCCCAATCACCCGCAGTTTGACGGTGGTCTTGAGGTCGGTATCGCGGCCAAAGTAGGTGTGGATACCGGTGTCGGCGACCAGCGCTTCGAGTTTGTGGCTTGCTTCGTCATCGCCCACGACGGTCAGCAGTGAGGCCTGGGCACCCAGTGTGACCACGTTGTACGCGACGTTGGCGGCGCCGCCATTGCGTTCTTCTTCGTGCGTGACGCGCACCACCGGCACGGGCGCCTCGGGGGATATGCGGTCGACGGCGCCAAACCAATAGCGGTCCAGCATCACGTCGCCGACCACCAGCACACGGACGTTGGCTAGTATTTCTCTGGAGATCGTTTTGGTGTTCAATGGTTCAGTCATAGCTCCTCGATCCTTCGGGCCGGATAACTGTCCCACGCCTGGCAGCCGGGACATTGCCAGAAATGTTGCTTGGCTTCGAAGCCGCAAGCGGCACAACGGTAGCGCATGAGCGGCTTGATGGCCTGGTCCAGGGCGCGTTGAACCAGCGGATGAAATTGCTCGTGTTCGAGCTTTTCGCCAGCAATCCACTTGGCGGCAGCGACCAGCGACGGTTCGCGCTCCAGATGGCGCACATACCAGTCACGTGCAGTGGGCGTGGGCTCGGCGTGGCTGGCCTCCAGCCGGACGATGGCATCAAGCACATCCAGCGAGGGGAAATGCGCGTAAGTGGTCTTGAGCAAGGCCAGTGCCTCGGGGGCGCGCCCACAAGCGATGGCGTAGTCGGTCAGCGGTGCTGCAATCAGGGGGATGGACGCGGGCGCAGACTGCAAAGATTTTTCGAGCAGCAAATAGGCTTCTTCGGGGTGGCCCTGGCGCGCCAACAGCTGGGCGAGGTCAATAGGGGGCCGTGCTGCCTCTGGCGCCGTGGTCAGAGCTTGTTGCAACAAAGACTTGGCTTGTTCAGGCTCTTGGGCGGCGACGGATTCAGCCGCCTGCTCACACAGGTAATGCGCCAGACGGCCCTGAAAGCTTCCCTGGTTGGCGTGTTCCAGTTTTTTCGCGATCTGCGCGGCGTGCAGCCAGTCACGGCTGCGCTCGTAGTTTGCCAGCAGGGCGAGGCGCGCCTGCGCCTCGAACGGGGTTCCTTCGAGCTTGAGCAGCGCCTCTTCAGAGCGGTCAAGCAGGCCCGCTTTGAGATAGTCCAGTGCCAGGGCATGCTGTGCGCGCTGGCGATCAGCCAGGCTCAAATCGCCACGCGACAGCAGATGTTCATGCACACGCACCGCACGTTCATATTCGCCACGGCGTCGAAACAGGTTGCCCAGCGCAAAGTGCAACTCGGACGTGTCAGGGTCGCTTTGGACGGCCTCAATGAAGGCATCAATCGCCTGGTCTTGTTGCTCATTGAGCAAAAAGTTCAAGCCCTTGAAGTAAGCTTTTGGAGCCTGATGGTTTTCAATGCGCAGTTGACGCAGATCCAGGCGCGAGGCGATCCAGCCCAGCACAAAGGCCAGCGGCAGGCCCAGCAGTATCCAACTGAGGTCAAAGTCCATGCGGGATCGCCGGTGGCGTGGTTGGAGTCTGATCAGCCGCAGCCGTGGTCAGCGCCACTGACTGCGCCTGGCTGGCGACGCGACGATGCTTCCACCAGCGCGGCACCATGCCCAGTGCGCCCACGACAACGCCGATCGCAAAGGCCGTCAACACCACCAACACCTGCGGGGCACGCCACTGGGTGCCAAAGAAAAAATGCACGGTGGTGTCTTGCTGATTGTTCAGAGCGAAGGCAAACAGGGTAAAAAAAATGGCTGCTTTAAGTATCCACTTAAGCAACCACAGGAGTTGTTTCATCTTGTCTCCCCAGTGACGGGTCGATTCTAAGTCAGGCCTTGGGCTGGACTGCCGTCTGCGCCGTGCGTTGATCTACCGACTCGCGCAAGGCTTTGCCGGGCTTGAAGTGGAGCACCCGCTTTTCGGGGATGGCTACGCTCTCACCATTGCGTGGATTGCGTCCAATGCGGGGTGGTCGGTGGTTGATGGCGAAACTGCCAAAACCCCGAATTTCGATGCGGTGTCCCCGTACCAGTGCTTCATTCATCGCGTCAAGAATGGCCTTGACGGCAAATTCGGCATCGCGGCGGGTCAGTTGAACAAAGCGGGCGGCCAGTTCTTCGATCAGGTCAGAGCGGGTCATTTTTGGAAGTTGTCATGCCGGATCAAATCCGGCATGACAGTTCGCTTCTTACTTTTCGGTATTGTCCAGCTTGGCGCGCAGCAAAGCGCCCAGACTGGTCGTGCCAGCGTTTTCGCGGGCAGAGGACTGGCTCAAAGTGGCCATGGCTTCGTTTTGATCAGCCGCATCCTTGGCCTTGATAGACAGCTGGATGTTGCGGGTCTTGCGATCCACATTGACCACCACAGCCGTGACTTCGTCGCCTTCCTTGAGCACGTTGCGAGCATCTTCCACACGGTCGCGGGAGATCTCAGAGGCGCGCAGGTAGCCGATGATGTCGTCGCCGAGATCGATCTCAGCGCCTTTGGCATCCACGGTCTTGACCTTGCCGGTGACCACTTGACCCTTGTCATTGATGGTGGCAAAGGTGGTGAACGGGTCAGAGTCGAGTTGCTTGATACCCAGCGAGATGCGTTCGCGGTCCACGTCCACGGCCAAGACCAGGGCTTCGACTTCCTGGCCCTTTTTGTATTCGCGCACAGCAGCTTCGCCAGTTTCGTTCCAGGACAGGTCAGACAGGTGCACCAGACCGTCGATGCCAGCGGCCAGACCCACAAACACGCCGAAGTCGGTGATCGACTTGATCGGGCCCTTGACGCGGTCGCCGCGCTTGGTGTTTTGAGCAAACTCTTGCCATGGGTTGGCCTTGCATTGCTTCATGCCCAGCGAGATGCGGCGCTTGTCTTCGTCGATCTCCAGCACCATGACTTCGACTTCATCACCCAGGGCAACGATCTTGGCAGGGGCAATGTTCTTGTTGGTCCAGTCCATCTCGGAGACGTGCACCAGGCCTTCGATGCCGGGTTCGAGTTCCACAAACGCGCCGTAGTCGGCAATGTTGGTGATCTTGCCGAACATGCGGGTGCCTTGCGGGTAGCGGCGGTTGACGCCCATCCAGGGGTCGTCGCCCAACTGCTTGAGGCCCAGGGACACGCGATTCTTTTCGGTGTCGAACTTGAGAATCTTGGCAGTGATTTCCTGACCAGCCGTCACCACTTCGCTCGGGTGACGCACACGGCGCCAGGCCATGTCGGTGATGTGCAGCAGACCGTCAATGCCGCCCAGATCGACAAACGCACCGTATTCGGTGATGTTCTTGACCACGCCTTGCACAATGGCGCCTTCCTTCAGGGTGTTCATCAGCTTGGCGCGTTCTTCGCCCATGCTGGCTTCCACCACGGCACGGCGTGACAGCACGACGTTGTTGCGCTTGCGGTCGAGCTTGATGACCTTGAATTCGAGGGTCTTGTTTTCGTACGGTGACAGGTCTTTGGTGGGACGGGTGTCAACCAGTGAGCCGGGCAGGAAGGCGCGAATGCCGTTGACCAGCACGGTCAGGCCACCCTTGACTTTGCCGCTGGTGGTGCCGGTGACAAATTCGCCGGTTTCCAGGGCTTTTTCCAGGCTCATCCACGAAGCGAGGCGCTTGGCGGTGTCGCGCGACAGAATGGTGTCGCCGTAGCCGTTTTCGATGGAGCCAATGGCCACCGACACGAAGTCGCCAACCTGGACTTCGATTTCGCCCTTGTCATTCTTGAACTCTTCGAGCGGCACGTAGGCTTCAGACTTGAGGCCAGCGTTGACGACCACAAAGCTGTGTTCGATACGAACCACTTCAGCAGTGATCACTTCGCCTGGGCGCATTTCGGTGCGTGTCAAGGACTCTTCAAATAGGGCGGCAAAAGATTCGGACATGTTTTGATGCGGCGTGAACCGCAGGTTAATTTGCGGTTTTATCCGCGGGTTAGTTTGTTGAACCCCACCGGTAGTGCGCTTGAGCAGCGCGAGAAGGCGGATGGGGGCCGACGCAAAATCCAGTAGATTTTGCTAATTTGCCTCTCGGATTGCTCTGAAAGGCTGTTTGCTTTGCCACCAGTCCAACACCAGATTGACCGATTCTTCAACCGATAAATCCGAGTTATCAAGCAGCTGGGCATCTTGTGCTGGCCTGAGAGGCGCGACGCTGCGGGAGGTGTCCCGTGCATCGCGTGCTTCCAAGTCCGCGCGAAGACTCAAGAGTGTAGCCGAAATACCCTTTGAAATCAATTGTTTATAGCGCCTCTGCGCTCTCTTTTCGGCGCTGGCGGTCAAAAACACCTTGAGCACGGACTCAGGGAAGATGACGGTGCCCATGTCGCGCCCGTCGGCAACCAGCCCGGGCAATTGGCGAAAACTGTGCTGCAAGTCGATGAGCGCCTGGCGCACCTGGGGCAGTACCGACACTTTGGATGCGTTCATGCCGGCCTCTTCGGTGCGAATGGCCTCGCTGACGTCCACACCGTTCAAAAACACCTGGTCCTGGCTGAACCGGATGGAGAGACCTGGAATCAAGTCCGCGATGGCCAGTTCATTGGCGGGCTCCAGCGCCAGGCCCGCC
>DATCIC010000566.1:0-11740 GCA_036508025.1 Rhodoferax sp.
CCCTGTCCATGAGCGGCCACTGGGGCCAGGTGGTCGCCATGGTGCCCTCACGCGAGGCGGTCATCGTGCGTTTGGGCTGGACCTTCAAGCGAGGCCAGTTTGACGCCTGCGCGTTTATTGCGGACATACTCAAGACTTTGCCGAAGTGAGCCCTGGCGCGCGCACTGCTGGCAGGTTCTCGGTAGGTTTGCAGGCATTGAGTCCAAAAAAACTGCCATACTGCCTGCCGTTTTATAGAGGAAACCAGAGTCCATGTTGAAGTTCACCTGCTGTGATGCGGTCAAGCAATTTTCTGAGCACGCTACAGCGCAGTTGCTGCGCGGTATCACGCGCGGCTATGAACGCGAATGTCTGCGCGTTGACCGTAGCGGCACGCTGGCCCAAACCCCGCATCCACTCACACTCGGCTCCAAGCTGACGCACCCCTGGATCACGACCGATTATTCCGAGGCGCTGCTGGAATTCATCACGCCACCGTCGCAAGACCCGGCGTTTCCACTGCAGTTCTTGCGCGACATCCATCGCTACAGTGCGCAGCAGTTGCAAGGCGAATACATGTGGGCGGGCTCCATGCCCTGTGTGTTGAGCTCAGGCCAGGACATCCCGATTGCCGACTATGGCCGATCGAATGCCGCCCGCTTCAAATACGTCTACCGCGAGGGCTTGGGTCTGCGCTATGGCCGCCAGATGCAGACCATTGCCGGTGCGCATTACAACTGGTCCCTACCGGCTGATTTCTGGTTGGCGCTGCAAGACTGCTGCTGCGCCAAGAACATCGGCCAGGCGTTTATCAGCGAGCGCTATTTCGGCCTGATCCGCAATTTTCTGCGTTTTGGCTGGCTGATTCCCTACCTGTTTGGCGCCTCTCCCGCCATCTGCGAGTCCTTTCTGCAAGGCCATCCTTCCGATCTGCCGGAACTGGTGCCGGGCACCCGCTACGGGCCCTATGCCACGAGCCTGCGTATGAGCGACCTGGGCTACCAGAACCGGGCCCAGGCCAACCTGCACGTCAGCGTCAACTCACTGGCCGAGTACACGCAGGCGCTGGAGGCCGCCATTCGCACGCCCGACCCGTTTTATGCCCAATTGGGCGTGCGCGAGGGTGAGCACTGGAAGCAGCTGAGCGCCAATCTGCTGCAGACCGAGAGCGAGTACTACGCCGGCATGCGGCCCAAGCGCGTGGGCAAGCTGGGCGAGCGTCCGGCCAAGGCGCTGCAGACCTACGGCGTGGAGTACGTTGAGATGCGCCTGTTTGACCTCAACCCCTTCATCGACATCGGCATCGCCCCGGAGCAGAGCACCTTTGCCGACGTACTGCTGCTGATGTGTTTGTTTCGCGACAGCCCGCCCATTACCAGCCGCGAGCAAAGCGAAAACGACGAGAACAAGCACCGCATCGTCAGCCATGGCCGTCAGCCCGATTTGCAACTGCTGGTGCACAACCGCGAACAGCCGTTTCGCTCGCTGGCGCACGAGCTGTTTGACGACATGCAGCCCTTTGCCGAAATGCTCGACGCGGCCTACGGTGGCCAGCACTACAGCAGCACCATGCAGGGTTTGCGCTCGCGCATTGACCAGCCCGACAGCACGCCTTCGGCCCAGGTGCTGGACGCCGCCCGCACGCAAGGCGGGTTCTTCAACTTTGGCATGGCCATGGCCCGGCAACACACCCAGGCCTTGCAAGCGCAGGCGCTGGACGCGGCGACGCTGGCCAGGTTTGCCGCCAGTGTGACGGACTCTCTACAGGCGCAGCAAAAAATTGATGCCGCCGCGCAAGGCAGCTTTGACGATTTTGTGGCGCAGTACTACGCCTGAGGACTGTATCGGTATAAAAACAGGCGGTAGCCCGCCTCAGAACAAGGTGCCCAGCGCAGCCGGCGAGAAGTCCAGCAACTCGCTTTGGCGACCGTCACGAATTTTCAGTACCCATTGCGGATCATTGATCAGTGCGCGGCCGACCGCGACCAGGTCAAAGTCACCGCGGTCAAAGCGGCGCAGCAGTTCATCCAGTGAGGCCGGCTTGGACGACTCGCCGCCAAACGCGGCGATAAATTCGCCCGTCAAACCGACCGATCCTACCGTGATGGTGGGCTTGCCAATCAGTTTCTTGGCCCATCCGGCAAAGTTCAAATCGGAGCCTTCAAATTCGGGTTCCCAGAAGCGTCGTTGCGAGCAGTGAAAAATATCGGCGCCCGCATCGGCCAGTGGGCGCAGCCAGGCTTCCATCTCCTGCGGCGTTTTGGCCATCTGCACTGAAAAATCCTGTTGTTTCCACTGCGACAAGCGAATGATCACCGGATAGTCGGAGCCGACCGCAGCGCGCACAGCGCGCAAAATCTCGGCCGCAAACTGGCCGCGCTGCACCAGCGTGGCGCCCCCATAGCGATCGGTGCGCGCATTGGTGCCGCCCCAGAAGAACTGGTCAATCAGGTAGCCATGGGCACCGTGTAATTCGACCGCATCAAAGCCAAGCGCTTTGGCGTCTGCCGCGGCACGGGCAAACGCCGCAATGGTGTCGCCGATGGCAGCATCGCTCATCGGCTCGCCAAATTGTTTGCCCGGTGACGACAGGCCCGACGGGCTGTCGACCGGCCCCGGCGCAACCCAATCGGTGCGCCGGTTGCGCGCAGCGCCCACATGCCAAAGCTGGGGTGCCATGACGCCGCCTGCGCCGTGCACGCTGTCAATCACCTGCTTCCAGGCCGGCAAGGCGTCCGCGCCCCAGAAATGCGGCACATCGGGGTCATTGGCGGCGGATGGGCGATTGACTACCGTGCCCTCGGAAATAATGAGCCCGACAGCGGCCTCTGCACGGCGCCGGTAGTACGCGGCCACCTGGGGCGTGGGAACACCCTGGGGCGAGAACGAGCGCGTCATGGGTGCCATCACGACGCGATTGGGTAATTTCAGGGTCTTGACTTGAAACGGGCGAAACAGGGAGTCCACTGACATCAATCATCCTTTGCGTGAGGTTCGCACAAATTCTCATTCTAGGCTGATGCGGGCTCCAAATCAGCGCAAATTGCCACGCACGGCGCTACCCGGTAACTCTGCCAGCCCTTGGGATACGCAGATTGACCGGCGTTGAGAAAGCGCAGGCGCAAAGCCACGCCGGCTGCGCCTTGCAGCGAAAAATGAAACCACTGCGCAAATTCACTGGCGTTGTCGCGGCGGATATTGAGCTAAATATCTTGCGGGTCGGCCAGACTCAGCACCTCGATGGCGCCGGCGTCAAACTGGGTTGAAATGTGAAGTGGGTTCATCGTCTTGGTCCGCTGCGTTGAGTTGGCTCATTTTCTCAGATCAACCCGTAGGCAGATGCCAGCAAATAACCCACCAGGCAGGAGGTGGAGACACCAATCAGCCCGGGCAGGATGAAGCTGTGGTTGATCACATACTTGCCGATGCGGGTGGTGCCGGAGCGGTCAAACTGGATCGCGGCCAGGTCGCTCGGGTAGGTCGGGAGGATGTAGTAGCCATAGGAGGCGGCGGCAAAGGCGACGATGTAGCCCGGTGGCACGCCAATGGCCAGGCCCACCGGAACCATCGCGCTGATGGCAGCGGCTTGCGAATTCACCAGTTTGGACACCAGCAGCAACGCAATGGCGTAGGTCCAGGGTTTAGTCTTGACCAGCTCGGTCAGCACGACCTTGAGTTCTGACAGGTGCGCGTCAAATACGGTGTCGGCCATCCAGGCGATACCAAACACGGCGACCACAGCAATCATGCCAGCGCGAAACACTTCGGTCTTGCCAATGAGGGAGGGGTCGGTCTTGGTAAAGATGATCATCAAGGCACCGGCCAACAGCATGAACATCTGAATGGTGAGCACCATCGACAGCGGCTTGCCGTCTACCAGCGGTCGCAGGGCTGGAAAGGCGCCCAGACAGGCCACGATGACGATGGCGCCCAGGAAAATCCACATGGCGGTCCACTGATCCCTGGAGAGGATTTTGCCCATCAATGTGGCGGTTTCGCCATAGATGATCTGGCGCTGCTCGGGGTCGGCAATGCGCTTTTGGAATTCCGGGTCATCGTCCAGGTCCTTGCCGCGGAACCAGCTGAAGATGCCGATCAACAGCACACCGGCCAGCGTGGAGGGAATGGTGATGGACAGCACCTGGACGAAGTCAATGACATGCCCATTCACCGGCACTTTGGCCAGAAAGGCCACCAAGGCCACCACCGCTACCGAGACCGGGCTGGCCAGGATACCCATCTGGCTGGAGATGGATGATGCTGCCATCGGGCGCTCGGGCCGTATGTTGTTCTTGATGGCAATGTCGTAAATGATGGGCAGCATGGTGTAGACCACGTGGCCGGTACCACACAGAATAGTCAAAAAGCAGGTGGTGAACGGGGCCAGGATCGAGACGTATTTGGGATTGCGGCGCAGCATTTTTTCAGCACCCTTGAGCAGCACTTCCAGCCCGCCCGAGGCTTGCAGCGTGGCGGATGCCGCTACCACGGCGATGATGGTCAGCATCACGTCCACCGGTGGCTTGCCGGGCTTGAGCCCGAACACAAAGGTCATGATGACAATGCCGATACCGCCGAGCAGACCGAGCGCGACGCCACCCTTTCGCGCGCCATAGAACAGGCAGATGAGAATGACTGCGACTTGCAGCAGAATGTCCATGGTGAGGTTCTCAAGTTAGTGAAAATGAAAATGTAATTCATATTGTGGTAAACCCTAATACTTGATTTAAGGTTTGTTGATTCAGATCAGCGAATCGGACGATTGGGGGTGCACCACCCGGAGTACCGATAATCCAGCCATGAGTACCACCCAAACCCAGGCAGCCACTGCCACCCCTTCTTCTTCCAGCAAGCGCTTCGAATCCCTGACCCTGAACCCGGCCACGCTGGCCAACCTGCAGCAACTGGGCTACCTGGAGATGACGCCGATTCAGGCTGCCAGCCTGCCCGCTGCGCTGGCGGGCAAGGACCTGATTGCGCAAGCCGAAACCGGCAGCGGCAAAACGGCGGCCTTTGCCCTGGCACTGCTGGAGCGCCTGAACCCGCGTCGCTTTGCGGTGCAGGCATTGGTGCTGTGCCCCACGCGCGAGCTGGCGGACCAGGTCACCATCGAGATCCGGCGACTGGCACGCGCCACCGACAACATCAAGGTCGTCACCCTGTGTGGCGGCGTGGCCTTGCGCGGCCAGCGCGCATCTCTGGAGCAGGGCGCGCACATTGTGGTGGGCACGCCCGGGCGCGTGATGGACCACCTGGCACGCGAGTACCTGAACCTGGAAGCGCTCAACACGCTGGTGCTCGACGAAGCCGACCGTATGCTCGACATGGGCTTTTTCGAGGACATGGCCACGGTGGCCAAGCAGTGCCCGAAAGAGCGGCAAACCCTGCTGTTCTCTGCCACCTACCCCGAAGGCATCGAGAAACTGGCGAAACAATTCATGCGCGAGCCGCTAAGAATCGAGGTGGCGGCGCAGCAAACCGACAGCCTGATCGAGCAGCGCTTTTATGAGGTCACGCGCGCCAACCGCTTTGAGGCCGTGGCGCTGCTGTTGAACCACTTTCGTCCGATCAGCACGCTGGCGTTCTGCAACACCAAGCAGCAATGCAAGGACCTGGTGACTTACCTGCAACAACAAGGCTTCAGCGCGCTGGCGCTGTATGGCGAGCTGGAGCAGCGCGAGCGCGATCAGGTGCTGGCGCAGTTTGCCAACCGCAGCACGTCCGTCCTGGTGGCGACCGATGTGGCCTCACGCGGCCTGGACATCACGCAACTCGAAGCGGTGATCAATGTCGACATCACACCCGACCCCGAGGTGCATGTGCACCGTATTGGCCGCACCGGACGCGCGGGTGAAACGGGCCTGGCCCTGAGCCTGGCCAGCATGAATGAGATGGGTGCGGTCGGCAAGATCGAGCAGTACCAGAAGCGCGAGTCGGTCTGGCACAAGCTCGACGAGCTCACGCCCACGGGCAAAGGGCCGCTGCTGCCGCCGATGGTGACGCTGCAGCTGCTCGGGGGCCGCAAGGAGAAGATTCGTCCGGGTGACGTGCTGGGCGCGCTGACCGCCGATGCCGGCTACGCGCGCGAGCAGATCGGCAAGATCGTTGTCACCGAATTCACCACCTTTGTGGCGGTGCAGCGCGACATTGCGCTGGACGCGATGCAAAAGCTCAACGCCGGCAAGGTCAAGGGCAAGAGCGTCAGGGTGCGGCTGCTCTGAGCTTGTCTTTTTTGCTCGGGCGCAGGCCCTTGATGCCACCGGTGCCAGGCACGCTGGTGGTGGCGTCGCTGCCCGGCGCCGGGTTGAGCTTTGTAGCCTCAAAGCCAGCGACCTGTTCGCGCACCAGACTCAGGCCCTGACGCTTTTCAATCAAACGCCAATGGGCGTCGCTGCTCGCGCTGACAAAGCTCAGCGCCACGCCCCGCTCACCCGCGCGGCCGGTGCGCCCGATGCGGTGGATGTAGTCCAGCGCCGAGCGCGGCAAATCAAAATTCACCACCACCGGCAATTGCGCGATGTCCAGACCGCGCGCCGCCACGTCGGTGGCAATCACAACCTTCAGGCGCGACGCCTTGAAGTCAGCCAGCACCTGCGTGCGCTTGCCCTGGCTCAACTCGCCGTGGAACGGTTCGGCGTTGATGCGCGCCTTGCGCAGCTTGTCGGCCACCATCTCGGCGGCGTGTTTGGTGGCGACAAACACCAGCACCCGGCTCCAGTGGTTCTGCACGATCAGGTGGCGCAGCAGCTGGGTGCGCTGAGCGGCGTCCACGTCAATGACGCGTTGCTCAATGTCGGGTTGGGTTTGCGGTGCGGGCGCGACCTCGATGCGCACCGGCTCACGCAGCAGGGTTTGCGCCAGCGTCTGCACCGCCGGCGGAAAAGTCGCCGAGAAAAACAGGCTCTGGCGCCGCGTCGGCAGCAGTCGGACGATGCGCGCCAACTCTTCAGCAAAGCCCAGATCGAGCAAGCGATCAGCTTCATCGAGCACCAGCGTCGCAACGCCGCCTAAAGTGAGCGCGTTGTGATCGAGCAGGTCGAGCAAGCGCCCGGGAGTGGCGACCACAATGTCGGCGCCACCGCGCAAGCGCAGCATTTGCGGATTGATCGAGACGCCGCCAAAGACGATGGCCACCTTCAGCGCGCCTGGCAGGTGCTGCCCAAGGGAGCGAATCTCTTCCCCGATCTGGGTACTGAGCTCGCGCGTGGGCACCAAAATCAGGGCACGCAGCCGCCGCGGGCTCTGTGGCACAGCGGCTTCAAATTGTTGCAACAGCGGCAAGGCAAACGCCGCCGTCTTGCCCGAGCCGGTTTGCGCCGAAGCCAGCAAGTCGCGACCTTGCAGCGCAGGCGCGAGGGCTGCCGCCTGAATGGCGGTGGGGGCCCGCCAGCCCTTGTCAGCGACAGCGCGTAAGAGCGCAGGAGACAAACCGAGTGAAGAAAATGGCATGAGCAGGTGCTGGTTAATGTTGAGGGCGATGGGGATCGGCTCAGTTTAAAGGATATGAAGTTTGCCGAAGCCGCTGGTCGATAGCACCCGCCGACGGCAGACGGGGACCTACAACACACCGGGAATACCAATCAAATCAGGCTCTAGCTACCGTCCCTATTGCGTAATAAGCTATATATTTAATAGCGGTATTAGCGCAGCCAGGGTGCCAACGCCTGGGCCAATTTTTGCAACAGCGCCGGGTCGGGCAATGGCAGACGCACGCTGGCCTGCCCGGTCACCGGGTCGCGCTCAATCTTGATCGTTGCCAAGGCGGTGCCCTTGCCAGTTACGGCACCTGCGTCCACAGCGCCACGTGACTGCGCCAAACCCTGCAGCAAGGCCGCGCCCACTTCCAGAATGGCGGCCCAAGGGTCGGTTGCAGTGCCAGTCTCACCCGTTTGACTCGGACCCGCTGGCACAGGCCGGGCATCAACCGGCACGGCTTCTTCACCGGACACCGGCGACGGCGTCATGTCGGCAGCCGGCGCCACATCGGTAACAGCATCCGCCTCCACCTCGCCCACCGCCCCAGTCACCTTCTCCACGCTTTCCATAAACTTGGACAAGCGTGTGCCTTGCATAAAGACTTCGGTCTCGCCGCCGTCAAGCACGCCGGCGAACAGCGACTTCTTGAACGCCAGCACCGACAGCATGCCCTCCTCGATGCTGGCCTGACCGACAAAGTTGATCACCTGCACGCCGCGCGACTGACCCATGCGGTGCACGCGACCAATGCGCTGCTCCAGCACCGCAGGGTTCCACGGCAGGTCCATGTTCACAACCACGGCGGCGGCGTGTTGCAGGTTCAGCCCGACACCGCCGGCGTCAGTCGATAAAAACAGGCGGCAATTCGGGTCGGTGTGAAACTGGTCAATCAAGGCGCCGCGCTTGTCGCCTGGCACGCTGCCGCTGAACAGCACATGACCCCAGTCGCGCTGACCGTCAGCTTGCCCGAGGCGCCGTCTGATCAACTCGTGCGTGCCCAGCCATTGGCTGAAGATCACCGCCTTGGCGGACGGGTCTTGCAGCAATTCGTCCAGCACCTGCATCAGCTCGTCAACCTTGCCACCGTGATCAGTTTCATGGTCGAGCAAAAAAGTGCTGTTGCAGACCATGCGCATGTTTTGCAAAGCACAGTGCAGACGACGCTGGTCTGTGTCAGACAGGTAACCGGTCTTACGCCAGCGCGAGACAATGCGCGTGACGATTTCGCCGTTCTCATCATGGTGCACACGCTGCTCAGGGGTGAGCGGCACAAAGATGCGCTTGTCCAGGCGCGCGGGCAGTTGCGCCAGCACATCGGCCTTGCGGCGGCGCAACATCACCGGCGCCAATGTCTGCCCAATGCGGTCCAGCGCGCGGTAGCCAATGACGCGTCCGGCGTCGTCGCGCAACTGATGTTCATCAAGCAGGCGCCAGGTCGGCCCGAGACGCTGCTGATCGACAAACTGGACGATAGAGATCAGTTCTTCAAGCCGGTTCTCCAGCGGCGTGCCGGTCAGCACGATGGCATAGGGGCTGGCAACGCGCTTGAGGGCGCGCGCGGCGATGGTGTTCCAGTTTTTGATGCGCTGCGCCTCATCAGCAATCACCAGGTCCGGAGCCCAGGCGGCGATCAGATCGGCGTCGCGCGCCAGCGCTTCGTAATTGGTGATCTTGCAAAAGGCTTCATCGCCGTATTGCTGCTGACGCGCGCTGCGCAGGCCCCCGATGACCTGCACCTCGCGCTTGGCAAAGCGGGCAAACTCGTTCTTCCACTGGTGCTTGAGCGAGGTCGGGCACACCACCAGCACGCGCTGCACGCCAAAATGGCGCGCAAACAACTCGCTTGCGGCAATCGCCTGAATGGTTTTGCCCAGCCCCATCTCGTCGCCAATCAGGCAGCGCCCGGCGCGCGCGGCAAACAACGCGCCCTCCACCTGATACGGGTAGAGCTTGACCTTGAGCAGCTTGGTCAGCGCCCGGTCGTGAATGCCCTTGGGGTAAGCCTCGGCCAAAGCCTTCTGGCGGCGCTCGCTATCCCGGATTTGGGCCACGAACTGCCAGACATCGTCATAGCAGCGCAACTCATGACCAGCCTGCTGGGCTGATTGCAACAGTCGCTCGATTTGATCTTGCTGCTCTGATCGCAGCGCCCAACGCGCGTCGGCATCAAACAGGACTGCGGCCTGTTTCAGCAGGGCCGCCGGGCAGTCGGTGCCAGAGCGGAAGCGCACCTGGCGCTGGCCCGCGTAGTCGAGCCAGATATTTCGCTGTAGGTCGGCTCAAAACCACGATTCAACGCCGCCTTGCCGCCGCGTTTGGCCTGCAGCTTGGCGAGCGTGAATTCAATATGCTTGCAGGTGCCCAGATCGTTGCTGGCGTAGTCCGGGCAGGTGCAAAAATTTTGCCCCGGCGCCTGACCGCGAATCGCCACCCGGTAGTGCGTGCCACTGGCCGGATTGCTGACGGAGAAGTCCGAGAACACCGGGTCTTGCCCCAGGTTTTTCAGGCCAAAGTCTTGCTCACGGCCAAACTGGCGCCGCAAAGCGGTTTGCCAGTCAGCGACTTCAATCTCGAGCGGGCGGCGCGTACGCGACAGGCGCGGTTCCACCGGTTTAGCGACCTTGGCAGCCTTCGATGTTTTACCGGGTTTGGCAGGTTGGGCGCCTGCTGCCGACGTGCGACCACGGGTCGCACTGGCGGTTCTGGATGCGGGTTGGCGCTGGCTTGAGATTGACATGGTTGCGGTACCGGTTTTCGGGTAATGGACAAGGGCCCTCACTTTCCATCACCGGGCTGACGGGCGGCCCGCTGGCAAGTTACATAATCAAGACCCCACTGAACGCCGCCCCATGCAAGCACCGACCCTCCCCCCCAATATCACCGTCTTCGAGCGCGGCTGGCTCTCGTCCAACAACATTCTGATCTGTGGCCAGGAGTCCTGTGCGCTGATTGACAGCGGCTACGTCAGCCATGCGCCCCAAACACTCGCGCTGGTGCAGGCGGCGCTGCAGGGTCGAGCGCTTGACGTGCTGGTCAACACCCACCTTCACAGCGACCACTGCGGCGGCAACGCGGCACTGCAAAGCGCTTACCCGGCGCTGATCACCCATATTCCGCCCGGACAGGCCCGGCATGTAGAAAACTGGGACCCGCAGGCACTGACCTACACGCCGACCGGCCAGAGTTGCGCGCAGTTCGGCTTCGACGCATTGCTGGCGCCGGGCACTGAGCTCAGGCTCGGCGACCACCTGTGGCAAGTGCACGCCGCGCCGGGGCACGACCCGCACTCGGTGATCTTGTTCGAGCCGGCATCGCGCACGCTGATTTCGGCCGATGCATTGTGGGAACGCGGCTTTGGCGTGGTGTTCCCGGAGCTTGAAGGGCTGGACGCATTTGACGCTGTCGGCCAGACCCTTGATCTGATCGAGTCGCTGGCGCCCAAGCGGGTGATTCCGGGGCATGGCAGCGCCTTTGACTGTGTCGAACAATCCATTGCCGTGGCGCGCGCGCGCCTGGACAGCTTTGTCACGCAACCTGCCAAACACATCAGCTACGCCGTCAAAGTGCTGCTGAAGTTCAAGCTGCTCGAAGTTCAAGCCATCGCGTTGGACGACTTCATCGCCTGGGCCAACGCCACGCCCTATTTCTCGATGATTTTCAAGCAGCATTTCCCGGAGCAGGATTTCCGGCCATGGATCGAGCAACTGATTGGCGACCTGGTCAAGTCAGGCGCGGCGGCGCGCGACGGGATGATGCTGCGCAACGTCGGATGAACGAACGCCGCCCGAAAGTACCGTTGGGGTGAGACTGCCAGAACTTTAGGCCAAATCAGCCTCTAGCCCCCGTCCCTATTGCCTAAGCAGCTATCTATTTGATACAAGCCTTAGACAGCCACAGCCTTGGCAGCGGCCAGCCAACAGTCTGCTGGGTCAGGTAGCCCGGCGTAAAGGCCAGGCTGCCCCGAAAAGGGTGGCGTCCCCTTTTTGCCCAAGCTGAACTCATAATCAGCCCCCAGCACCGCCGCCATGCGATTCAAAAGGAACTCTGGGGGGCAGCAAAAAAGTCTACCGTAAGCCCAGCGGATCCGTCGCGCGCCCGTCGCCGATCACCGGGCCCAGCTTGAAGATGCCGCTCACGCGTAGCGCGGGTTGGCCGTCCGCACGCACCAGACCCTGGCCAAACAACATGTTGCGGGTGGTGCGCAGCACATCGGCCTCGCCCTCGACCCAGGCCCCCAGCGGCGCGGCGCCCATGTAGTCAATCTGCAGGCTGATGGTGGGCAAAA
>DATCIC010000567.1:0-7803 GCA_036508025.1 Rhodoferax sp.
CCTATGCTTTCACGGTCCGTTCCCAGCAACTCCATGTGATCGAGGTCAATGCTGGTGATCACGGCGCAATCGGCATCCAATATATTGACGGCGTCCAGCCGACCGCCCAAGCCGACCTCCAGAATGACGACGTCCAGTGGGGCATCCGCCAGCAATTGCAGGATGGCCAGCGTCGTGAACTCAAAGTAGCTCAACGAAATTTCATGGCCATTTTGGGTTCTTGCCGCCTCAACACGGGAGAAGTATGCTATTAAATCAGTAGCATTTACGATGTCGCCGCGCACCCGGCAACGCTCCTCAAAATGCACCAGATGCGGCGAGGTGAAAACCCCGGTTCGGTAGCCGGCCTGCAGCAATATGGCCTCTAACATGGCGCAGGTCGAGCCTTTGCCGTTGGTGCCCGCCACGGTGATCACCGGGCAGTCAAAGCGGATTTGCATGCGTTCGGCCACGGTGCGCACGCGCTCCAGGCCGAGGTCGATCGTGACCGGATGCAGTTGCTCGCAATGCGCGAGCCAGTCAGACAAGGTTTTTTGGGGTTCGATAGGGGTTTTCATACGACTGGCGATTGTCGCCCACGTTCGCGCCGGTGGCATGATGCGGGGCATGAACACCCTTGCGACGCCCTCCTCCTCGTCAAACCCTACCGTCAGCGTTTTCGGTATTCCCAATTGCGACACCGTAAAAAAAGCCCGTGCCTGGTTGACCGACCACGGCGTCGACTACGCGTTTATTGATTTCAAGAAGCTTGGCGTTCCCGCTGAACAACTGCCTGGCTGGATCGCCGCCGTGGGCTGGGAGCCGCTGGTCAACCGCAAAGGAACGACCTGGCGCAAGCTTGACGACGCTAGCCGCACTGCCGTGATGGACGCATCAAGTGCAAGCGCCCTGATGCTGGCGCACCCCAGCGTGGTCAAGCGGCCGGTGGTGGTGTGGCGCGATGGCCGGGTAACGGTTGGCTTTGACGCCGCCAGCTTCTCTGCGCACCTGCCCTAAAATCGCGCACTAGCGACTGATGGACCCCGTCATCAGCAACCCATTAACTTCACCAGCCCCCGCACCATGACCACTACCCACATCGACCAGGTGTCCGTCAGCACCCAGGCCAGTGTCTATTTCGATGGCAAATGCATCAGCCACGGCGTCACGCTGGCCGATGGCACGAAAAAATCCGTCGGCGTGATCCTGCCCGCCACTTTGACCTTCAACACCGGCGCCCCGGAAACCATGGAATGCGTGGCTGGCAGCTGCGATTACAAGCTGCCTGGCAGCGAAGTCTGGCTGAACGCCAAGCCAGGTGACAGCTTCAGCATTCCCGGCAACGCCCAGTTTGATATTCGTGTCACCGAGCCGTATCACTACATCTGTCATTTCGGTTAAGTTGATTTTTTACTTCTATTTTCATAGCTGCTCACGCTTATAGGGCGGGGGCTAGAGGCCAATTTAATGTCAAACACCATTCTTCAAAACATTCCCGTTGGCCAAAAAGTCGGCATCGCCTTCTCGGGGGGGTTGGACACCAGCGCCGCCCTGCACTGGATGAAGCTCAAGGGCGCCCTGCCCTACGCCTACACCGCCAACCTCGGCCAGCCCGACGAAACCGACTACGACGACATCCCGCGCAAAGCCATGCAATATGGCGCAGAAAAGGCGCGCCTGATTGACTGCCGTAGCCAGTTGGCCGCCGAGGGCCTAGCCGCTCTGCAAAGCGGCGCCTTTCACATCAGCACCGCCGGTGTCACGTACTTCAACACCACGCCGCTGGGCCGCGCCGTGACCGGCACCATGCTGGTGGCGGCCATGAAACAGGACGACGTCAACATCTGGGGTGACGGCAGCACCTTCAAGGGCAACGACATCGAACGCTTTTACCGCTATGGCCTGTTGACCAACCCGGCGCTCAAAATCTACAAACCCTGGCTTGACCAGGCCTTCATCGACGAACTCGGTGGCCGCGCTGAAATGTCGGCGTTCATGACGGCGCACGGTTTTGGCTACAAGATGTCGGCCGAGAAAGCCTACTCCACCGACTCCAACATGCTGGGCGCCACACACGAAGCCAAAGACCTGGAGCAGCTGAGCAGCGGCATGAAGATCGTGCAACCGATCATGGGCGTGCCATTCTGGCGCGACGATTGCGTGGTGAAAGCCGAGGAAGTGTCCGTGCGCTTTTCCGAGGGTCGCCCGGTCGCGTTGAATGGCGTGGAATACCCCGACCTGGTGACGCTGATGCTGGAAGCCAACCGCATCGGTGGCCGCCACGGCCTGGGCATGAGCGATCAGATCGAAAACCGCATCATCGAGGCCAAGAGCCGCGGCATCTACGAAGCCCCTGGTCTGGCGCTGTTGTTCATCGCCTACGAGCGCTTGGTGACCGGCATTCACAACGAAGACACCATCGAGCAGTACCGCGACAACGGCCGCAAACTGGGTCGCCTGCTGTACCAGGGCCGCTGGTTTGACTCGCAAGCCATCATGCTGCGCGAAACCGCACAGCGCTGGGTGGCGCGCGCCATCACCGGCAGCGTGACGCTGGAGCTGCGCCGGGGTAACGATTACTCGCTGCTCAACACCGAGTCGCCCAACCTGACCTACGCCCCCGAGCGTCTGAGCATGGAGAAAGTGGCCGACGCGCCGTTCTCGCCGGCCGACCGCATTGGCCAGCTGACCATGCGCAACCTGGACATTGTGGACACCCGCGCCAAGCTGGCGATTTACGCCAAGAGTGGCCTGCTATCGCTCGGCAAAGACGGGGATTTCCTCAGCCTGGCCAACGACGCCAATAAATAATTGATCGGGGTTCGCCCCGCCTATTTTTATTCAAGTGGTCTTGCGCTGGCGCACGGTCAAAGAAAGCTAAACCACCACCGGCTCCGGCTCCAGCCGGATGCCAAAGCGTTCATAGACGCTGGTCTGGATGGCGCGCGCCAGCGTCATGACTTCACCGCCCGTGGCGCCAAAGGGGCTATCGACGCCGCCGCGGTTCACCAGCACCAGCGCCTGCTTTTCATAGACACCGGCCTGGCCGACCGACTTGCCGCGCCAGCCGCAAGAGTCAACCAGCCAGCCCGCCGCCAGCTTGACGCTGCCGTCGGCCAGGTGGTAATGCACCACCTTGGGGTCGCGCGCGATGATGTCCACGCACTGTTCGGGCGTCACCGTTGGGTTCTTGAAGAAGCTGCCGACGTTGCCGATGACTTGCGGGTCCGGCAGCTTGGCACGGCGGATCTCACACACCCAATCAAAGATTTGCTGCGCCGTCGGATGGGCGCATTGATGCTCCAGCATTTTCTTATCCAGGTCGGCATAACCGAGCACTGGCTTCCAGGTCTTGGGCAAAGCAAGGCGCACCCGCAGTATCAGCGCGCGGTCCTTCAGGCCCAGCACCTGATGTCCACCGGCCACAGCGCCAGTGCTCACCGCGCCGTCCGGCGCGACCGCCGTACCGCCGCCATGCTTGAACACCGAATCGCGGTAGCCAAACGCGCACTGCGCCGCATTAAGCGTGAACACCTGACCGGTCTGCAGGTCCAGCGCATCCAGCGAGTCAAAGCGGTCCTGCAACTCAACGCCATAAGCGCCGATGTTTTGCACCGGAGCCGCCCCCACGGTGCCAGGAATCAAGGCCAGGTTTTCCAGCCCGCAATAGCCCTGTGCCAGCGTCCAGGCCACCAGTTCATGCCAATTCTCGCCCGCACTCGCCTCCACAATGAAGGCCTTGCCGGTTTCCTGCAGCAGCCGTCGGCCCATGAGCTCGACCTTGAGCACCAGGGCTTTGACAGCACCGGTGAGCACAATATTGCTGCCACCGCCCAATACAAACTTGGGCATGGCGCTCAGCTCAGGGTCAGCGAGCAGCGCGTGCAAGTCCGACTCGCTGGCAATACGCACCAGCGCATGCGCCTTGGCCACGATGTGAAAGCTATTGAAAGCCTGCAGGGGAACATTTTTCTCGACTAACATCACGGGATTGTCGCATTGGGAGTGTTCGCATTCCCGTTCGGGCCGAGCCTGTTGAAGCCCTCCCTGGAACAAAACGTACCGCTCTTGCACAGGCTCAGGGCGGACGGATTTTTTGAGTACCCAAAATGCCCTCTTTTGACACAGTTTGCGAAGCCAGCATGGTTGACGTCAAACACGCAGTGGAAAACACCACCAAGGAAATCACCACCCGCTTTGACTTCAAAGGCACGCCCGCGGCGATTGAACTCAAGGACAAGGAAATCACCCTGACCGGCGACGCTGACTTTCAACTCAGCCAGATCGAAGATATTCTGCGCAACAAGCTCACCAAACGCAGCGTCGATGTGCGTTTTCTGGACAAGGGCGAGGTGCAAAAAATAGGGGGCGACAAGGTCAAGCAGGTCATCAAGGTGCGCAACGGCATCGAGACCGAGCTGGCCAAGAAGATCCAGCGCCTGATCAAGGACAGCAAAATCAAGGTACAAGCCGCCATTCAGGAAAGCAAATTGCGCGTTACCGGCGCCAAGCGCGATGACCTGCAAGCGGTCATGGCCTTGATCAAAAAAGACATCACCGAAGTGCCCCTGAGCTTCGATAACTTTCGCGACTGATGGCAATTTGAGACCCTGCGCGTGACCGTCCAGACCGAAAACGAATACGAAGACCTGCTCGGCCTCTGGTCTGATCTGGAGGCGGGCCTGGGCATTATTCTGGGCCGCCCGGCCAGCATTCAGGAGTTCGAAAAGCGCGTCTGGCAGTACGACCGCTGGATGCAGGGCCTGCTGGAGCGCGACACCGATATCGGTTTGTATTTGCTGTTCCAGTTGGCGACCAACTCGCCGGTGGGTTACAGCGCCTCGCACGCGCTGGTCAGCGCCGTGTTGTGCCACCTGATTGCCGTGGAGCTGAAGCTCCCGCAGGGCGAGCGCGACAGCCTGGTGCACGCGGCCATGACCATGAACATGGCAATGACGGCGCTGCAGGACCAGTTGGCCAGCCAACTGGAGCGGCCCAGCCCGGAGCAGCAAGACACCATTCGCGCGCACCCCGCCCAAGGCGCCGCCATGCTCGCCAGCATAGGCGTGCTTGACGCGTTGTGGCTCGACACCCTGGCGCTGCACCATGACGACAGCACGGACCAGGGCGAGCTGCGCGCCCTGCCACCTGAGCGCCGGCTGGCCCGCATCTTGCGCATGGTGGACCGCTACGCCGCCATGATCAGCCCCCGTAAATCGCGTGAAGGGCGCAGCGCCACCGATTCGGCGCGTGCCATCATCACCCAATCAATAGCTCAGAACGATGAAGTGGGTCATGTGCTGGTGCGCCTGGTGGGCGTGTGTCCGCCCGGCACCTATGTGCGCCTGGACAGCCAGGAGGTGGCCGTGGTGGTACGCCGCAGCAGCACCCCAAACCAACCTATTTTGGCGATCGTGACCAACCCGGCCGGCATGCGGCTGAACCCGCCGCGCCTGCACCGTAGCGCCAGCGGCAGCCCTGGCATCCGGGCCGCCGTGCCCACGTCAAGCGTGCACGACCGCTTGAACCACCATTTGATCCTGCAACTCGGCGCCTATGCCGCGCTACATCCGTAGCTGTCATACTATATTTTTAATAGCAGTACACGCTTATTGGACGGGGGCTAGATGTCGATTTGTTACAAATTTCCCTCAACAAATGCGACCATCATGCGGGCCATGTGCAAGCCGTCATGGCCCAGGGTCAGGCTGTCGGTCGCTGCTGTATTGCTCTTCTCCCAGTAAGGCGCGCCGCGAGCTCGGGGTCGAGCACATCGTTTTCCAGAATGCACAGTTTCATGGCTTCCCTGCGGCCTTGCTTTTTTTACCCAGGCGCGACTCGGTGCCCTTGATCAAACGGCTGATGTTCTCGGCATGGCGATAAATCAACAACAGCGACATGACGCACAGCACCAACAAGACGCCCTTGTTCAGGTACCAGGCCACGCCATCGCCAAAGACGTAATAGGCCGGCACAAACAGCGCCGCCGTGAGCGATGCCAGCGACACGTAGCGGAAAAAGTAAGCCATGATGAGCCAGGTGGCCCCGGTGGCCAGCCCCAAAATCGGGCTGAGGCCCAGCAGCACCCCGAGGGCCGTGGCCACGCCCTTGCCACCGGCAAAGTTGAAAAACACCGGGTACAGATGACCGACAAAAGCCGCCAGCCCGACCAGCGCCATGGTGCCCTCTTCCAGCCCATAGGGCTTGCCATACCACTTGACCAACATGACCGGCAACCAGGCCTTGGCCGCATCGAGCAACAAGGTGACGATGGCCGCCGTCTTGGAGCCTGAGCGCAGCACATTGGTCGCGCCCGGATTTTTGCTGCCAAAAGTGCGCGGATCATTGAGTCCCATGATGCGGCTGACAATGACGGCAAACGACAGCGAGCCGATCAGGTAGCCCAGCAGCGCTGCTGCCAGGGGAAAGAAAGATTGCATGGATTCCAAAGAAATTCTCCTGCTGTGGCATCCGCCAGGCTTGGTGTGTGAGGCGTCTATTCTGCCAGCCCGCGCCTGCACTCAATCCAGCAGTGCGCACTGCACCGGCTTGGCACCCAGCAAGTCCACACACACCTGCGGGTCCAGCCCCACCAGGTAACCCCGGCGCCCGCCGTTGATCAAAATTTTGGGCAAGGCCAGAACGCTTGACTCGATAAACACCGGCATGGCACGGCGCATGCCAAACGGCGAGGTGCCGCCCACCAGATAACCGCTGTGCCGGTTGGCCACCTCGGGCGCACAGGGTTCCACCGATTTGACGCCGATCTGACGCGCCAGATTTTTGGTCGAGACCTTGCGGTTGCCGTGCATCAACACCACCAGCGGCTTGGCATCCTGGTCTTGCATGATGAGGGTTTTAACTACCGTGTAGGGATCCCAGCCCAGCTCGGACGCGCTGTGCAAAGCACCGCCATGTTCCAGATACTCATACGGATGCTCGGTAAACGCCACCTTGCTGGCTTTGAGCAGTTGGGTGGCGGGGGTCAGGCTGACGTGCTTCGCCATCTTGGTTGCCTTATTCCATTTCTAATTCGATGTGAGACTAGGCGCACCGCTGTAGACAGTGCTCTAGCACGGCAAAGCGGGGCAACGACGTATCGCATTTAAGTAGAAGTGGAATTATTGCGCCGGGTCGCGCAGTTCCCACCGCAGGGCATCAATCTGTTTCAACAATTCAGGGCTGAGCCTAGTGCCCCAGGCATCCAGACACTCATCGAGTTGCGCCACCGAGGTGACACCAATGATGGTGCTGGCGACCTGCCATTTGGTGTAGCAAAAAGCCAGCGCCAGTTGCGTCGGGCTCAAGCCATGCGCTCGGGCCAGCGCGTTGTAGCGCCGTGCCGCTGTCAGCGCCTCCGGGCGGCCCCAGCGCTGCTTGCGGGTCGATTCATATTTGGTGATACGGGCTTGTGCTGGCGCATCGGGGCCGGTCAGGCCGCTGTCGTCGTACTTGCCAGTCAGCAGGCCAAAGGCCAGCGGCGAATACGCCAGCAGCGACACCTTGAGGTGGTGCATGGTTTCGTCCAGTGCGTTTTCCACGCTGCGGTTCAGCAGGCAGTACGGGTTTTGCACCGTGGCCACGCGCGGCAAGCCATATTGTTCGGCCAAGCGCACAAACTCATGCACGCCATAAGGCGTTTCGTTGGACAGGCCCACGGCGCGCACCTTGCCCGCTTGCACCAGTTTTTGCAAAGCCTCAAGTTGGGCGTGGATGGACGTGCCCTCCTCGGCGCTGTCAGGCTGGTAATAAATGCCGCCAAACGCCGGCACCGAGCGCACCGGCCAGTGAATCTGGTACAGGTCAATCACATCGGTTTGCAGG
>DATCIC010000568.1:0-3889 GCA_036508025.1 Rhodoferax sp.
TGATGACGCCGGGGGCGCTGGCAGGATTGGCGAAGGCGTTCACGGCGGCACGCACACCTTGCGCACCTGAGCGTAACGACAACAACAAGCGCTGACCGCGCGCCTGCGTTGGCCGCGCCTTGATCCACGCGGCAAACGTCATGACCGCATGAACCACCGGCACCCGGTTGCCACCACACTGTTCGCAAGCGGCCACCGCCACACTTTGCCAGTGCGCTTGCTTCTTCCCGGCTCGCTCCGGGTTGAGCCGCAGCACGCTGCGCTCGGTCATCAGGGGCTGAATACTGGCCACCCCCAGTTCGGTGGCTTTTTCGACCAGCCAGTCCATGCGCTCGTTGGCCGGCATGCCCACGGCCAGATGCACCTGATGCGCGGCCTCGCGCTCTAGCGCGTGATAGGCGCCGACCTGCACCTGCACATCGCTGCGGCCCATGCGCGTGACGCTGGCCTCAAACTCACCGCCCTGGGGGTGCTCTGAGTCGTGCTCGTCCCAGCCGGGGCCGCCATTGAACAGCGTGATGCTGTCGCCCGGCTGCAGGCGCAGCACCTGGACGTGGCGGGCAGCGCTGGCTGGCAGGTCAAGCAAGTCACCGCAGCGCAGGGACGTCGGGCAGTAAAAGCGGGGCATGAAGAAATCGGAAGTGAGCTGTTTTTGCTACTGAATAACTAGCTGCCTACGTATATTTCACGGGGGCTAGAGGCCAAAAATCCATAAAAATGCCGACTGTGAGTCGGCATCGTGGGCTGCATGTGGGCAGCTGTTACTTGGCGGCCGAGGCCGCTTCAGCCGGAGCGGCGGCCGCGACTGCAGGCTCGGCCAACTTGCCGCCGGCGGCGTTTGCCATGTAAACCACGGCGCGACCGACTTCCAGGTCCTGGAACTCACCCCCACCTTGGGGCGACATGGCGTTCTTGCCTTTGAGCGCCGAGTTCAGCAGTGCGTCGTAGCCAGTCAGGATGCGTGGCGCCCAGGCCGCTGCATCGCCAAATTTGGGGGCACCGACCAAGCCTGCAGTGTGGCAGGTCGTGCACTGGGCCTTGAACACCTCTTCGCCGCTGCGCAGCGGCCGGTTGACATCGCGAATTTCGATGCTGCCAACTTTCTGGATCCGTGCCGCCACCGCTTGTTCCGTGTTGGCTTCGATGGCGGCGGGTTTATTGCCCATGGTCACGTAGTAAACCAAACCAATGATGGCGAAGATCGGAACCACAAACGAGAAAGTGACAGCAAGCAGCATTTGCTTGGGGCTTTTAATGGGGCCGCTATGCGCCTCATCGTGAACAGTAGCGGGGCTGTTGTCGTTCATGGTGTCCTCTGGAAATCGGGGGGCTTGAAAAGCAGGTCGCGATTATAGCGGCGGCCCCTCTGAAAGCACCTACAATGCACGCTCCAGCAAGCGGCTGTAGCTCAGTGGATAGAGTATTGGCCTCCGAAGCCAAGGGTCGTGGGTTCGATCCCCGCCAGCCGCACCAGACGACCGTTTTTTAACGTGTCACAACACCTCAAAACCCGCATGCTGATTGGTATGGCGGGTTTTTTCTTGCTTCAGACCACCGAATTGTTTGCACGGACTTTTCGGCATTCTTCAATCATGGCCTGAACCTTTGCCATGGCGGCATCGTGCGGCAGGCGGGGCTTTTCGCTGCGCATGGCTTCCTCAACCTTGGCGCGAAACCATTGGTCGTGGCTGGCTTCCTGTTCTTCTGTGTCGAACTGGGAAACGATGGGAGATAGCAAGACGCTCATAGGCCAAAGGCTAGCACACGCGTCCATCTTCAATGGTAGCCAGCTTCCTTTTGATGCCGCACCGCCAGAATGGTGACGGTTTCACCATCGAAGCGATAGCGCGCCACATAGCCGCTGTCGCCAAAGTCAATCAGCCATTCCCGGTAGTCCTCTGGCATGTCGGCAACGGGGCGCCCAATTTGCGGCTGGTGCCCAAGCACTTTCACCGCTTTAATGATTGACTCACCTGCGCGCTTGGCGGCAGCCGGGTTCTTGGGCCGCAAAAACTCCCGAAGGCGTTGCAGGTCGCGAATTGCGCCGGGCGCATAGATCACTTGCGGCATGCGGGCGCGGGCACTTCGTTGTCAGTCCCCCAACTGGCAAGCCAGGTATCAACCTCTGCGGCGGGTGCGTGCATGCCGGTTTCCTGATATTCCTCCCACGCCTTGATCGTGTCTTGCCGGAAAGTCTCGCGCCTCTCCTCTCTGTCAACGTATTGGGTAATGGCTTCGCGCATGACCCAATGCGCAGACCGATGGCGTGCCTCTGCCAGACTTTCAACACGGGCGCGGGTGGCCAAATCGAGTTTCACGGACATGGTTTTGGCAGCAATGTGTGGCTGTGGCATGGCGTCGCCTCCGGCGATTGTTAATAGGTGTTACCTTAGCACACTCCATCGTAGCTGGATATGTTTTTCAGTCATGAAACAGGGCCAAATCGGACACGCGAGGGTGGTAATACCGGCCAGCGCCCCGGTTACATTTGGCGCCGGGTGGGCTTGCAACGTGATCCGCTTTAGTTGCTGTAAGCGGCCTCGCCGTGCGAAGTGATGTCGAGACCTTCGCGTTCGTCTTCTTCACTGACGCGCAGACCGATGGTCAGGTCGACGATCTTGTAGGCCACGAAGGACACCACACCCGACCAGACAATGGTGGTCAATACCGCTTTGGCCTGAATCCAGACTTGCGATGCAATCGAGTAGTCGGCGCTGGTCACCATGGTGGCGGTGACCCAGTCGGCCACATAGCCCGGGCCCCCCAGTGCTGGCGAGTTGAAGACGCCGGTCAACAGCGCACCGACGATGCCGCCGACGCCATGCACGCCAAACACATCGAGCGAGTCGTCGGCACCGAGCATCTTCTTGAGACCATTGACGCCCCACAGGCAGGCGAAGCCGGCCACGGTGCCAATGACCAGGGCACCACCGACACCGACATTGCCAGCGGCCGGCGTGATGGCGACCAATCCAGCGACCGCTCCCGAGGCCGCGCCCAAGATGGAAGCCTTGCCACGCATCAGCGCTTCACCCACAGACCAGGCCAGCACCGCCGCCGCCGTGGCGCCGAAGGTGTTGATGAAGGCCAGCGCGGCAAAGCCATTGGCTTCGAGCGCCGAGCCGGCATTGAAGCCGAACCAGCCGACCCACAGCAAGGAGGCACCCACCATCGTCAGCGTCAGGCTGTGTGGCGCCATGGATTCCCGGCCGTAGCCGATGCGTTTGCCCACCATGTAGGCGCCGATCAGACCGGCGACCGCCGCATTGATGTGCACCACGGTGCCACCGGCAAAGTCGAGCGCGCCCGATTGCCACAGGTAGCCGGCTTTGGCGTTCATGGCGTCGACCACGTCCTTGGCGCCGTAGGCGTCCGGGCCCATCCAGAACCAGACCATGTGCGCCATCGGGGCGTAACTGAAGGTAAACCACAACACCATGAACATCAGCACGGCTGAGAACTTCATGCGCTCGGCAAAGGCGCCGACGATCAGGGTGCACGTGATACCGGCAAAGGTGGCCTGGAAGGCGGCAAACACGATCTCGGGAATCACCACGCCCTTGCTGAAGGTGGCGCCGTTGGCAAAGGTGCCCGCCACGTTGTCCCAGATGCCTTTCATGAACAGCCGGTCGAACCCACCAATAAAGGCGTTGCCCTCGGTGAACGCCAGGCTGTAGCCATAAATGAACCACAGCACGACGATCAGCGAGAAGGTGACCATCACCTGCATCAGGACTGAGAGCATGTTCTTGGAGCGCACCAGGCCGCCGTAAAACAGCGCCAGGCCCGGCACCGTCATCAGGATCACCAGCAGGGTCGACACCATCATCCAGGCGGTGTCGCCCTTGTTGGGTACCGGGGCCGCAGCCGCTGCAGGCTCGGCGGCGGG
>DATCIC010000569.1:0-2210 GCA_036508025.1 Rhodoferax sp.
TCCCGGCTGCCCCAGCGCTGGTTGCACCGGCTGTCGCCTGCCATCGTGCAGGCCATCACCGACCAAACCAGTGGCCTGCTGGCGCTGGCGCAGAGCCTGAAGGAGGTGAATCATGTCTGAGACCGCAACGCCCGACGACGCCCTGGCCGTGGCCGTCGCGCAGGACTACCACGAGCGCACCAAACACCACTTGCGTGGCTACGCAGCGGGTCCCGATACGCTGGACTGGGAGGCTCAGCCCGACCCGTTTCGTCGTTACCTTGGCGCACCTTTAACCGTGCTGCCGCTGACGGCCGACCAGCTAGCGACTCCTTGGGCCGATCTGTTCGAACCCGGCCGCATCGCGCCGCGCGCGCTGGATCGTGCCGCCATCGGCCTGCTGTTCGAACTCAGCTTCGCGCTGTCGGCCTGGAAGCAGTACGGGCCGGATCGCTGGGCGATGCGCGTCAACCCCTCCAGCGGCAACCTGCATCCGACTGAGGCCTGGCTGGTCTGTCAAGGTTTGGAGGGCATCGCCGACGGGGTCCATCACTACGCGGCGCGCGAGCACGCGCTGGAGCAGCGCGCGCCATTCGCGACACCGACGGATGCGCATGTCACAAAAACGACAGCCCGCGCCTTTGTGGCGCTGACCAGCATTCATTGGCGCGAAGCCTGGAAATATGGTGAGCGCGCCTTTCGCTACTGCCAGCTTGATGTCGGCCATGCCATCGGCACGCTGCGTTACGCCGCTGCCGTGCTCGGCTGGCGGCTACAGCCGGTGGCGGGCAGCACAGCCCAACTCGCCGCCCTGCTCGGACTGGACCGCGACAGTGACTTCGCCGCCGCCGAGCGCGAAGAGCCGGATGCGCTGTTTGAGTTGCTGCCCCACGGTATGACCACAGCCAATGACAGTCCATGGAACTGGCCTGCACCCACCCATTGGCAAGGCGTGCCCAACCGGCTCGACCGCCACCCGATGTACCGCTGGCCGGTGATTGATGCGGTGTCCGTGGCGACCCGGGTGCACGACATGCCAACGGAAGTGCCTGGGAGTCTGGGCGGCAGAGCGTTCTGTGCAGGTAAAGGAGGAGCCCGCGCAGCGGGCGGGGGACACGGAGCAGAACGCTCTGCCGCCCAGACTCTTCCCAACTTGCCGCGCAGCACCGAACCCGCCGCCACACTGATCCGCCAACGCCGCAGTGCCCAGCGCTTTGACGCCCGCGCCCGCATGCCCCTGGCCCAGCTCTGGCGACTGCTGCGCGCCCTGCATCCGGCCCGCCTGCCCTTTGATGCCGGGCCGGCAGAACCGCGCGTGCATGTGCTGCTGTTCGCGCACCGGGTCGACGGCCTAGCGCCGGGCGCCTACCTGCTGCCACGCAGCAACGCCGGCCACGTCCTGCTGCGCCACACCCTGCCAGCCGCGCTCGATCTGAGCCTCGTGCCCGACGCGCCACCCGACGCCCCGCTGCTGCGTCTGGCGGAAAACCCGGCGCTGGCGGCCACCTTGCGCACCCTGGACTGCCACCAGGCTCTGGGCTCGGACGCCATCCTGGGCTTTGCGCTGCTGGCCGAGTTCAACCCGCTGCCGGACGCGGCGGCTTATCGCCAGCGGCTGCAGGAAGCCGGCCTGATCGGCCAGGCGCTGTACCTGGAAGCCGAAGCGCTGGACCTGCGCGGCACCGGCATCGGCTGCTTCTTTGACGACGCGTTGCACCAGTTGATCGGCCTGCCCCAGCCCGCCGCCGCCAGCGCACCGCTGCAGTCGGTGTACCACTTCACGATTGGCGTGCCCGTGACCGATGCGCGCATCGCCACCGAGCCGCCCTATGCCCACTTGTTACCCGACCGAGAAGGAGACGACCATGGCTGAAAAACGCTTCCAGCGCCTGCATCCCGCGCAAGCACGCGTCTGGCTGGCAGAGCGCCCTCATGCCTTGGTGCTCGACGCACGCGACGCGCAGCACCACGCCGCGAGCCACTTGGCGGACAGCACTCGGTTGGACGGCCGCAACCACGAACGCTTGCTGATGCGCGAACCGAAGAGCCGGCCGGTGTTGATCTATTGCTACCACGGCAACGCCAGCCAGACTTGGGCCGAGATGTTCAGCGACTTCGGCTTTACCGACGTGGCTGATCTGGTCGGCGGCTGGACCGCGATCGACCGGCACGGCCAGTTGCAGGGTCCGCAACAGCCGGCTGATGTGCTGCCCGCGCCATCGGCGGCCGCG
>DATCIC010000570.1:0-4544 GCA_036508025.1 Rhodoferax sp.
TATTGCCACTGGCGGAGGTGTCGGCAAGCTGGTAACCGTAGACGGTGGCCGTTCCGTTGGTTGCGCTGGCTATCGAGAGCCCAGATGCCGTTACGCTCTTGCCCGTACCTACATTCTTGTCGTTGTACAAACCGCTTGTCGGATTGTTGAGAAGAACGGTGTCACCGTCGAGGGCTCCCGACGTCGCGTAATTGTCAGACGCAAGGGATGCCGCAGCCGTTCCATTGTAGGTTTTGCTGACCGCCGTAACCCCGGTGATCAGGCTGGGCGTAATCATCGGCGCGACACTGTAGATGAACCCATTGCCTGTCGCTGCCGGGTCTGGTGTTCCAGGATATGCGAGATTGTATTGTTTGAAGTTGTAGGCGAGACCGCCTTTGACGTCAGAGATCGGATTGGTGGAGTAGACCAGCCACCGGCCGCCTGGCGTGGCAATCGTAGCCGACCCCGCGTTGTTGAAGCTGCTTCCGGCAAGCACCACGTTTGGTGCGGTAATCGTGTTGGCAGCGACAGGAATGTTAAGCGCACCGCCGGTCACCAGATTGAGCGTCGAGAAGCCGGGATTGAACGCGCCAGTGACGGTGATCCCGCCGGTGTTGGTCGTGTCGCCGACCTGGAAAGTGCGCGCCTGGCTGCTGATGCTGTCGGTAATAAAGCTTGAGGTTCCAAAGTCAATCCGCGTGGGCGCAACGCCTACCTGAATCGCCGTTGCCGCGGAAAATGGCGCAATCGTCAATTTTCCAGTGCCTGCGATATTGGCGTTGATGGTTACCTGATCTGCGGTAATGTTGACGGCGCCGGTGGTGTTGATGACCTGATTGTTGATAAAAAATCCATCGCCCGCAATGAAGTTCATGGAGCCCGATCCGATGATGGAGCCGGAGACAATGGCGCCATTGACCGTCATCCCGAGACCGCCAACGCCTTGCTGGATTGTGACGTTCTTGGTCCCGAAATCCACAACCTCAAGCGTGCCGATAGTGATGGCCGCCGTGCCGGTGCTGCGCCCGATGATCAGGCCACCCGTCGTCGTAATGCCAGCGATCTCAGCCTGCGTGATGTTGAAGGTCCCCGTGGTGCTCCCCACGCCGATGGCTACAGTATCGGCACTCCCCTGGAGGGTCACGGTTCCCGTGCCCGCGTCGATCGTGCTGGTGTCGGTGAAGGTTGAACCGCCGGCGATGACGATGTTGCCGCCGCTGGAGATAAGAGGGTTGGCAATAGTGACGGTTTCGGTCTGGTTAATGTCTATTTTTCCGCCGGCCGTGGTGATGGGGCCGGCGGCGTTGGTGAAGGTGGTGCCGGTGCTGGTGAAATTCCCGCCGAAGGTGGTGATGGGAGCACCCACGGCGACCGTGGCGCCCACGCCCTTAGCGGCCAAACTTACATTCAAGGGGTGGCCACTGGACCCGGAAATGTCGCCCCCCGACGCGACTGTAATGGTGCCGCCGGTAGCTTGATTTGGCGTCAGTGTCAAGGTGGTAGTACCGGTTCCCGCGCTCCTCGTGACATGCGCCGACACGGTGATCGTGCCCGCTTGCGTGCCGGTCGCGTTGGTCGTCATGATGTTGACACTGCCGCTTGCGAGAGCGGCCGAAATGGTGTCAGCGTTAACAATGGCGGTATCTTGAGTCGGTGTGAAGGTGTTCGTCGGGGATAGGCCATCGAATGTCCCGGTGGTCGCGCCTGTCGTGATATTGACATTGCTATAAGGATCGAGCAGCCAGGTTCCGGCCTTACCGAGGGGCGCGCTGGTATCAACGCTACCCCCTAGTACTTCAAGATTGATATGACCCGAGGTTTCGACGAGGCCGCCGTTCCCGGACTGAGCCCCGCCGCGCGCACTGATGTTGCCCTGGAATCTGGTGAAGTCATCCGCCCACACGATTACCTTGCCGCCATCGCCGCTAGTGATTGCATCGGCCTTGACGCTCGCGTCAGGACTGACATAGGTCGCCTGCGCGTTCTGCACTGCCGGATTCTTGCCTTGGAAGTCGCCGCCGATCAGGATGGTGCCGCCGCCGACATCGCCGGAGGCGTCGATTTTCGCCCGGTCAAACAGGCCGACGTGATGGCCGGTAACCAGGACATTGCCGCCGGTTTTCCCGGCGCTGGTGCCTGAAGCGTCCAGCGTGCCAGCCACACTCACCGTGCCGCTTTGCATGTCGCCCATCAGCCGGATCGTGCCGTTGTGGTTTTGAATCGTTTGCGCCTGGATCACGCCAGTGTTGTTCACTGCGCTTTGCAACAAGCTGCCAGCCGCCTGCGCGGTCAACAGAACCTGGCCGCCGTCGGCCTGGATCAGGCCGCCGTTTTGTACCAGTGCGTTCACTGCACCCTGATTCACTGTGACATTCAGGAGACCATCGCCAGCGACATCCAGCGTCATGGCGTTGCCCGCAGCCAGTGCCACGCTGCCGAGTTTGGCCAGAATCACGCCTTCATTGCCAACGTTGGCCCCCAGCAGCGCCACATAACCGCCGTCGGCGTTGATGCTGCCCTGGTTGACCACGGTGCCATTGCCCGCACCGGCAAATTTGTAGTTGCCCGCCATGAAGTCACTGTCGGCAATGTTCAAGGTGGAGGCCACCAAGCCGCCGACATTGACCGATGCGCCCTTGCCGAACAGGATGCCGTTCGGATTGAGCAAGAACACTTTGCCGTTGGCGCTCAAGCTGCCCAGAATGCTCGAAGGATCCGATCCCAGCACCCGGTTCAGTGCGACTGAGTTGTTGTTGAGCTGCTCGAAGCGGACTGCTTCGCCGGTTCCGATGTTGAAACTCTGCCAGTTGATGGCCACATTCTGGCTGGCCTGGGTGATGACCGTGCTGCCTGGTCCATTGGTGATGCTGGCGCTGCCAGCCGTCACGGCGCCGCCGGTGGGCGCGGCGTAGTTGCTGGCACCAAATGCCAGCATCACGGAGACGGCGAGCGCCTTGAGGGCAAAGCAGGAACTGGCACCTTTGGCGAAACTGCCCGACGAGGTTTTCTTGCCTGCGCTTCTGGCGTTTTCAGGCACCGCTACAAAGGTGCCGGTGCTGTCGTTCCAGATCGATCGGTAGATGCTGTTCATGGGGTCACTCCGCGAATCGTTAGGCGCTTTCGATGCAAGCTCTCGTGTCGGGACAAACTGCCCAAAGCACTTCACGGCGTGAACCCAGAATCGATCTGACGTATCCGGGGGACTGACGTCGCCACCTTTTGCGGCGCCGAAGTTGACATTGCGAGAAGTCCCGGTCACCATACTGATGTAGGCACCGGATGTTGTCGGTGCGATAACGCACATAGCGAAGCGTCACGCCGCGCGCACCGGGTTTTCTTAAACGAGCCGAGAACGCACATGAGCCCACAGATAAGGCACGGGTGAGCGCTTGGGCGGCGTGGGATCGGGCTGGGTTTGGCCAGCATTGCCCTGCGGCACCACCCCAGCCGCGGCCGGTTGCGCAGGTGCTCACGGCTTGAGCCCCATGCACGACGGATGAAGACTAGCGCTAATCAGGTTTTATCTTGACCCTGTGCGCTTTCGCTTGCGGGCTACCTTTAAGAAAATGGCTCGTTCGGGGAATCTGTGGGTGATTTTGCAGGGTTTCTGGGATGACCACACGGATTTCGCGACCGGTGAGGTGGCCCGCCCGCCGTGGACAAGCCACCTGCCCACAGGACGAGCCTGTGTACAGCCGCTGCGCGGTGCGTGACTTGCCCACCGCTCCCCGACTTGAAGCCTTCGGCCGATGCGCTCACGCTTGCCAATATCCGGTTGAATAGAAACCCCCCTGAACAGCCCAATACAGAACCACCGATCAAATGGTATGCAAGGTCTACCGCTGTTGGCTATTGGCCTGGGCGGTCATGAAGCGATTGAGCTTTTTGCAGGTTGAATCAAATGAGCGTTGCTCCTGTTCAGAGAAGCCGCCATGGATGAGTGGGCCTCATCGTTGGCGATGACCTCGCGAATCAATTCTCCAACCGGTCGTTTGCTCAGTTTGGGCGTCTCGTTGATGTCTCGAATGATCTCGCCCCCGAGCAGCCACAAGTTATCGCGGTGCAGGTTACGCGTCTTGCGTGACAGACCCTGATCCAGCAAATCCTGCAAGAACGGCGTGAACACCGCAACGATCTGTTCGCCGGGAATTACATCACGCTCCTCACCACACCAACTTGTCGGCCATGTTGCCAAATCCGGGCAGTAGGCGGCCAAGTCTGGCTCGGCTAGGATGGTGCCCGCTTTTTCCTTGAGTTTATTTGGCATGCGTCTGATCTCGATACTGAACCAGTGTTACCACTTCCCCGGCTTCGTCTACGTCGTCGCTCGCCTGAACAAACCCAGCAAAAGTATCGAAGTCGAGGTGCGAGAACGAATCGGCTCCAAAGCGATATATTCCATCTGCCACCAACCAGCTCCGACATACGACCATCTGGGAGTGCGTCGGTTTGAGTTTGTCCCATTTTGGGGGCGTTGTTGCATAAATCGGCAACCTGCCGCCATTTTGCCGAAATGGCATGATGTGAGCGTTGCATTGCGAACTCACGGTGACCCCCTTGAG
>DATCIC010000571.1:0-4142 GCA_036508025.1 Rhodoferax sp.
GCCAAGCTCGCGTTTTACAGCCCGCCGCTGGCAGCAACGCCTGAAAAGGCTGGCGCATTGCCGCGTCTGTCCGACCTGCTGCGCATCAACGATGCGGGTCAAAAAGCCGTGCTGACAGACTGGCTGCAAGGCTGTTTCACCGCCCCCAGTTTTGAAGACGCCCTGACCAGCCGCGACCAGTTGCAACCGGGCGAGACGATTTTCGTGAAAACCGGCCATGCCGTGGGCGCCTACAGCGTGAGCTTTTATGCGCCCGACTCAGAGCAGGCCGGCTTGTTGGCCCGGGCCCAGGAAATCGAAAACCTGGAGAAGCAGCTTCGGGCGCAGGCTTTGATCAGCGAGGAAGCGCGTTCAGGCCTGGTGCGGGCTGAAGCGGCTTATGCCGATGCATCGCAGCGTCTGGTGGCCGTGCGTCGTGAAGCGGCCGAGAGCCAAAGCCGGGCCCATGAGTTGCAGGTCGAAACCTTGCGCTTGACGCAGTTGGCCGATCAGGCCCGGGTGCGCAGTGCGCAAATTGCCGGTGACCTGGCCGAAGTCGATGCCCAGCTGAATGACTTGCAGGAGCGCCGCGTGACCTTCGAGGCGCGCTTTGAAGAATTGGACATGCAGCTGGCCGACACCCAGGAGCGCCATGCCCAGCTCGACGAACGCGTGATGGGGGCCGAGCGCAAGCTCAATGAATGCCGCGAGCAGCAACGTAGTCTGGAGCGTCAATCCCAAGAGGCAGTTTTCTCCATGCGCAGCCTTGACGCGCGCAAGGCTGAGTTGTCGCGTGCTATCGAAACTGCAGCACAACAGGCAGATTCTGTGAGGGCTGAAGCCCAAAGAGCCCATGAGGAATTGGCCCGCTTGAATGACGCAGCGGCCCAGGGGGGTCTGCAAAATGCCTTGTCGGTCAAGCTCGATCGTGAGCAGGCGCTGGGTGCCAGGCGCAGCGAGTACGACGATCTGACCGCCAAATTGCGCGCCAGCGATGAGCGGCGCCTGCAACTGGAGCGCGAACTCGACCCCCTGCGTCAGCGCATCACCGAATTTCAGCTCAAGGAACAAGCCGCGCGTCTGGGCTTTGAGCAATACACCCAGCTACTCACCGATGCGCAGGCCGATCTGGAGGCGGTGGCCAAATCCCTGGTCGATGGCAACGTGCGCCTGGGTGGCATGCAGGGCGAGATTGATCGCCTCAACCGTGACATTGCGGCTTTGGGGGCCGTCAACCTAGCTGCGCTCGATGAGTTGGCAGCGGCCAGTGAGCGCAAGAATTTTCTGGATGCGCAAAATGCCGACCTCGTTGAGGCTATGACCACGCTGGAGGACGCCATCAAGAAGATTGACGCTGAAACCCGCGAGTTGTTGTCGGGCACGTTCAACGCCGTCAACGAGCACTTTGGCAGGATGTTCCCCGAGCTGTTCGGCGGTGGCAACGCCCGACTCGTTATCACCGGAGAAGAAATTCTGGACTCGGGTGTGCAGGTCATCGCCCAGCCGCCAGGCAAAAAAAACCAGACCATTCATTTGCTCTCGGGCGGTGAAAAAGCGCTGACCGCCATTGCCCTGGTGTTTGCGATTTTCCAGCTCAACCCGGCGCCGTTCTGTCTGCTCGACGAGGTCGATGCGCCACTGGACGATGCCAACACCGAGCGCTATGCCAAACTGGTGGCAAGCATGAGTAAAGAGACCCAGTTCCTGTTCATCAGCCACAACAAGATTGCCATGGAAATGGCCAAGCAACTGATTGGCGTCACAATGCAGGAGCAGGGGGTGTCGCGCATCGTGGCGGTGGATATGGATGCAGCCATCTCGATGGCGGAGCTTGCCTGATGGATATGAGTAATTTGCAAATTGGTTTGGCCATTCTGGGTGGCCTGGTACTGGCGGCCATGGCCGCACACGCGGCCTGGTCGGCGCGCAAGAACCAGCCGCGCCAGGCTGCACCCAACGATCCCGGCGATGGATCCAACATTGAATCCCAGGTCGGTGCGGGTATTGAACCCGGGCTGGATGCCGCCGCGTTTGATGTGGCGAGTTTTCCATTGCCATTGCTGGAAAAAAGCGCATCCATGGACGCCTTGATTGATGTCATTGCGCCGATTGCGCTGGAGGGCTTGATCTCGGGTGATGCCGCACTGGCCGCCATGCCGCCGACGCGACGGGCTGGCAGCAAGCCGTTTTCCATCGAAGGATTCAATGAGACTGGACAGCGTTGGGAGATGCCGCTAGCGGGCCAGCGCTATTCTCTGTTTCAGGCTGGTGTGCAGCTGGCCAACCGCTCGGGTGCGCTCAACGAGATTGAATACTCCGAGTTTGTGATGAAAGCCCAGGCCTTCTGCGACGCCATCAATGGCACGCCTGATTTTCCCGAGATGCGCGAAGAGGTGGCCCGGGCGCGCGAACTGGATCAGTTTGCCAGCGACCACGACGCCCAGCTGGGGTTTGTGTTGCGGGCTCGCCATGCGGCCTGGAGCCCAGGCTATGTGCAGCAAAATGCGGCGCGCCTGGGTTTTGTGGCGGGCGTCATTCCAGGGCGTATGGTCGTGCCCGCCAGCGTTGCCGGTATGCCGCCGGTGTTGGGCCTGAGTTTTGACACCCAGGCGGCGCTCGCGGACGACCCGGCCCAATCAGCGATTCGCGATGTGACGATCAGCCTGGACGTGGCGCAGGTTGACCGCAGCGAGCGCGCCTTTGAGCGCATGCGCGAGGCCGCCCTGGCGCTGGCAGACAGCATGGACGGCGTGGTGACCGATGACAACGGTCAGCCTCTTGCGCCTGAGGCGATGGACGCAATTGGCGCCGAACTCGAACAGTTGTACGACACGCTGGATCAGCGTGATCTGTCAGCCGGGTCGGCACTGACGCGACGCCTTTTTTCCTGAATGCTGGTTTCTTGATCGCTTACCTGATGGCAACGGACGATTTGTTCCCACCCCAGGCGCTGCTGCCTGATCCTGCCCATGTGGCGCAGCTCAGGCGCGCGCTGCATGAACACGCTCATCGCTATTACGTGGAGGACGCGCCGACCATTCCGGATGCCGAGTACGACCGCATGTTTCAGGAATTGCAGGCGATCGAGGCACAGCATCCGGAGCTGGTAATGCCAGACTCGCCCACCCAGCGTGTCGGTGGTCGAGCTTTGGAACAGTTTGCCAGCGTGCGCCACGCCGTGCCCATGCTGAGCATTCGCACTGAAACCGACACCGATGCCAGTGGTGCGCGCAATTTTGACACTCGCGTGCGACGGGAATTGGGGCTGGATGAGTCAGCGCCCGCCGTGGAGTACGTGGCCGAACCCAAGTTCGACGGTCTGGCCATGAATTTGCGCTATGAAAATGGGGTACTGGTGCAGGCTGCCACGCGCGGCGACGGCGAAGTAGGGGAAGACGTCACCCAAAATATACGCACCATCGGCCAAATTCCCCTGCGGCTGCCGGTTGGCGTTCCAGAGATACTGGAGGTGCGGGGCGAGGTGTACATGCGCCGCGATGACTTTGAAACGCTGAACCAGAATCAGCGGGAGCGAGGCCAAAAAACCTTCGTCAACCCCCGTAACGCCGCGGCCGGTGCGGTGCGCCAGCTGGACCCGGCCATTGCCGCCCAGCGCCCCTTGAGCTTCTTTGCCTATGGCTTGGGTAATGTCACGCCACGCGAGGCGGGGGGCCCCGCGTTTGGAACACATTATGAGTTGTTGCAGGCTCTGAAAATATGGGGTTTTCCGGTGTCAGCCCTCGTGGGTATTGCACAAGGAGCTACTGAATTAGTAGCGTATTACGAATCGATAGCACGCCAGCGTGACGCACTGCCGTTTGACATTGACGGCGTGGTCTACAAGGTCAACAGCCTGGCGCTGCAGCGCCGCATGGGCTTTGTGACACGCGAGCCGCGCTGGGCGGTGGCGCACAAGTTCCCGGCCCAGGAGCAGTTCACCACCGTGCTCGATATAGACGTGCAGGTGGGGCGCACCGGCAAGCTCACGCCGGTGGCCAAGCTGGCGCCGGTGTTCGTCGGCGGCGTTACGGTGACCAATGCCACCTTGCACAACGAAGACGAAGCGCGCCGCAAGGATGTGCGCGTGGGCGATACGGTGATCGTGCGCCGCGCCGGTGATGTCATTCCCGAAGTGGTGAGTGTCCTGCCCGGCAAGCGCTTGC